>JAFADB010000043.1 GCA_023425225.1 Pseudomonadota bacterium | reverse complement strand
CCCCCCCCCCGCACCCGGCAGTAGAACGCCGGCATCGCGCGCCCGCAGCACGGCGTGGTCGATGCCCCGCACCGCAAGCGGCGGTCGCCCGTTCCTGCCCGCCCTCCCGACGATCCGCGACGGCCAGGGTCGCACGCACGATGCCCATGCCGCCGCCTCGGCGCCCGGGCGGGCGGGCTATAATCGCCACGATCCGGTGGGAGAAGCGGAAGTCCGCTGCCGAAGGCGCAACGCCCGTAATCGCTCAGGCCCGATACCACCGTTGCAACAACACTCTGGAGAGATCGGCCCGCCTTCCCGGCAGCGGCCGGCGCCGAAGGGGCACGAAGCAGCCGCACGCTTCCAAACTCTCAGGCAGAAGGACAGAGGGGCGCGAAACGACCGGCACACCTGCGATCCGGCGCCTGCGCGCGGGCGCGGCGGGCCGCGCCGCCCCGTCCCTTCGCTCCGGAAGCCGCCATGCCCCAGAACCCTCCTTCCCTGCGTGACCTCGAACACGCCGACGCCTTCGTCGGCCGCCACATCGGCCCCGACGCGCACGAGATCGCGCGCATGCTGCGCGTGGTCGGCTACGACTCGCTGGACGCGCTGACCGATGCCATCGTCCCCGGCGGCATCCGCAGCCCGGAGGCGCTGGCCCTGCCCGGCGCGGTCACCGAGGAGCAGGCGCTGGCCCGCATCCGCGCCATCGCCGCGCGCAACCAGGTGCTGCACAGCTTCATCGGCCAGGGCTACTACGGCACCTTCACCCCGCAGGTGATCGTGCGCGACATCCTGGAGAACCCGGCCTGGTACACGGCCTACACGCCCTACCAGGCGGAGATCTCGCAGGGCCGCATGGAGGCGCTGATCAACTTCCAGACCCTGGTCGCCGACCTCACCGGGATGGAGATCGCCAACGCCTCGCTGCTCGACGAGGCCACCGCCGCGGCCGAGGCGATGACCCTGGCGCGCCGCGCCGGCAGGTCGAAGTCCAACGCGTTCTTCGTCCACGACGCGGTGCACCCGCAGACCCTGGAAGTGCTGCGCACCCGCGCCGAGCCGCTGGGCATCGAGCTGGTCGTGGGCGCCCCGGAACTGGCGCGCGAGGCCGACGTCTTCGGCCTGCTGCTGCAGTACCCGGACACCACCGGCGCGATCGGCGCGCATGCCGACCTGGTCGCGGCGGTGCACGCGCGCGGCGGCCTGGTGGCGGTGGCCACCGACCTGCTGGCGCTGACCCTGCTCACCCCGCCGGGCGAGTGGGGCGCGGACATCGTGGTCGGCAACAGCCAGCGCTTCGGCGTGCCGCTGGGCTTCGGCGGCCCGCACGCCGCGTTCATGGCCTGCCGCGACGCCTGGAAGCGCTCCATGCCCGGGCGCCTGATCGGCGTGTCCATCGACGCGCAGGGCAACCCGGCCTACCGCCTGGCGCTGCAGACCCGCGAGCAGCACATCCGCCGCGAGAAGGCCACCTCCAACATCTGCACCGCGCAGGTGCTGCTGGCGGTGATGGCCAGCATGTACGCGGTCTACCACGGCCCGGACGGGCTGACCCGCATCGCCCTGCGTACCCATCGCCTGGCGGCGATCCTGGCCGCGGCGCTGCGCGCGGCCGGGGTGCAGGTCGGCGAGCACTTCTTCGACACCCTGCACGTGGCCGGCATCGACGCCGCCGCGATCCACGCCAAGGCGCGCGCGGCCGGCTACAACCTGCGCGAGATCGACGACGCCTCGCTCGGCATCAGCCTGGACGAGACCGCCACCCGGCAGGACGTAGTCGCACTGGCCGCGCTGTTCGGCGCCACTATCGAGGACGATGCGCAGGACAGCGCGAGTGTCGCGAGAGGCAGGATGCCGGGAGCGACCATCGACGCGCTCGATGCCGCCACCGCCGACGCGCTGCCGCCGGGCCTGCGGCGCACCGGCGCGTTCCTGCAGCACCCGGTGTTCAACACCTACCACAGCGAGCACGAACTGCTGCGCTACCTGCGCCGGCTGGCCGACAAGGACCTGGCGATGGACCGCACGATGATCCCGCTGGGCAGCTGCACGATGAAGCTCAACGCCACCGCCGAGATGATCCCGGTGACCTGGCCCGAGTTCGCCGACATCCACCCGCTGGCCCCGGCCGATCAGGCGCAGGGCTATGCCCAGCTGATCGCCGAGCTCGAGGCGATGCTGGCCGAGTGCACCGGCTATGACGCGGTCAGCCTGCAGCCCAATTCCGGCGCGCAGGGCGAGTACACCGGCCTGCTGGCGATCCGCGCGTACCACCAGTCGCGCGGCGAAGGCCACCGCGACATCTGCCTGATCCCCGAGTCGGCGCACGGCACCAACCCGGCCTCGGCCACCCTGGCCGGGATGAAGGTGGTGGTGACCAGGTGCGACGCCAACGGCAACGTCGACGTCGCCGACATCCGCGCCCAGGCCGAGAAGCACTCCGACCGCCTGGCCGCGCTGATGATCACCTACCCCTCCACCCACGGCGTGTTCGAGGAGGACGTGGTGGAGATCTGCGACATCGTCCACCAGCATGGCGGCCAGGTGTACACCGACGGCGCCAACATGAACGCGCTGGTCGGGCTGGCCAAGCCCGGCAAGTGGGGTTCGGACGTGTCGCACCTGAACCTGCACAAGACCTTCTGCATCCCGCACGGCGGCGGCGGCCCGGGTGTCGGCCCGTGCGCGGTGAAGTCGCACCTGGCTCCGTTCCTGCCGAAGATTCTTCCCCTTCCCCCGCAAGCGGGGGAAGGTGCCCGAAGGGCGGATGGGGGCAGCACCGGCGGCATGGTCAGCGCCGCCAGCTTCGGCAGCGCCTCGATCCTGCCGATCAGCTGGATGTACATCACCCTGATGGGCGCGGCCGGGCTGCGCAAGGCCACCCAGGTGGCGCTGCTCAACGCCAACTACATCTCGCGCCGGCTCGCCCCGCACTACGCCACCCTGTACACCGGCCGCAACGGCCTGGTCGCGCACGAGTGCATCCTCGACCTGCGGCCGCTGGAGAAGGCCAGCGGCATCGATGCCGAGGACGTGGCCAAGCGCCTGGTGGACTTCGGCTTCCACGCGCCGACGCTGAGCTTCCCGGTCGCCGGCACGTTGATGGTGGAACCGACCGAGAGCGAGCCGCTGACCGAGCTGGACCGCTTCGTCGACGCGATGATCCAGATCCGCGAGGAGATCGCCGCGGTCGCCGACGGCCGCCTGGACCGCGACGACAACCCGCTCAAGCACGCCCCGCACACCGCCGCCGCGGTCACCGCGAGCGAGTGGATCCACGCCTACCCGCGCGAACTGGCGGCCTTCCCGCTGGCCTCGCTGCGCAAGACCAAGTACTGGCCGCCGGTGGCGCGCGTGGACAACGTGTACGGCGACAAGCACGTGATGTGCGCGTGCATCCCGGTGGATGCGTACCGGGAGGATGCCGAGGCCTGAGCGCCCGTTCTTCGTAGAGCGTCTCCTCCGTGCAGGCGCGCTGCTGCCCGGGGAAGCGTTTCTGCCTTGCCAGCGAGGACTTGCGGCGACGCTGTGGCGACGCCGCAGGGCGACGACGGGACTTCGATTGCAGCGCGCCATGCGTGTACCCGTCGTCCCCGCGCAGGCGGGGACCCAGCGACTTTCGCGGTGCAATCAGCCGGGCTGCGCAATCTCAATCCCACTGCAGCACAGGCACTGGGTCCCCACCTGCGCGGGGGCGACGAACTCACTGTCGCGGGAGGTTCGGACGGAGTGGTAGCGGCTTGGCTTCCACCCGCGCGGGAGCGACGATCGGAGTTCCCCGCACAACGGATGTGCGAAGGTGGAGACCTGCTGCCGGCATCTCGAATGATGCGGCTACCACGAGATCCCGCAGATGACCGACTTCAGCGCGAACGTCCCTGGGTCCCCGCCTTCGCGGGGACGACGGATTCGGTTTTCCCGAGTATCCAGCCGCACCGCGCCGGCCGACAGCCGCATCGACGGCCAAGCCGTGGAACACGAAGCCAGGACCGCAATGCGCTCCCGACACTGGTTCACCGGCGCCCTGCTGGCGCTGCTGCTGGCCGCCTGCACGGCGGTGGCCGCGCCGGCCCCCTCCTTCGAGGTGATCGCGCTCGGCGTGCAGGGTGGGCTGGAGGACGGCGACCTCAGTGCCTGGCTGGCGCGTGCGCCCGGCGAGGACCGCTACATCGCCATGGATGCCGGCACCCTGCTGCCGGGCTTGCGGCGCGCCTACGACCAAGGCGCCTTCGAGCGCCTGCCGATCCCCGCCGACACCGCGCTGACGCCGCCCGGCTACCTGCTGCGCGAGGCGATCGCCGGCTATTTCGTCAGCCACCCGCACCTGGACCACGTCGCCGGGCTGCTGATCGCCGCCACCGACGACGCCCGCAAGCCGATCTACGGGCTCGCCTCCACGCTCGACGGACTCTCGCGCGACTACTTCAACTGGAACGCCTGGCCGAACTTCGCCGACCGCGGCGCGCCGCCGGCGCTGGGCCAGTACCGGCTAGCGGCGCAGCCTCCAGAGCAGTGGTTCGCGATCGAAGGCACCTCGCTGCACGGCCTGCTGCTGCCGCTGCAGCACGACCGCATGCAATCCTCGCTGCTGCTGCTGCGCGCCGGCGATGCCTACCTGGCCTACTTCGGCGATACCGGGCCGGACGCGGTCCAGCACAGCACGCGGATGGCCGAGGCCTGGCGCACGCTTGCCCCGCTGGTCCGGCGCGGTGCGCTCAAGGGCATCGTCATCGAGACCTCCTACCCCGACGACGTGCCCGACGACAGGCTCTACGGCCACCTGACCCCGCGCTGGCTCACCCGCGAACTGCACGTGCTGGCCGAGCAGGCCGGCGGTGCCGCGGCGCTGCGCGGGTTGCCGGTGGTGATCGGCCACATCAAGCCTTCGCTGCAGGCAGGGCGCGATGCCCGCGAGCTGATCGAGGCGCAGCTGCAGGCCGGCAACGACCTGCAGGTCCGCTACCTGCTGCCGCGACAGGGCCAGCGCCTGGAGCTGTGAGCACCTCACGACCCGGCCCCGGCAGGCACACCTGCCAATGGCGCGATTCACGCCGGCCAAAGACGCCAGGGACGAAAATGCATCGTGCCGTCCGCCCTTTCCCCCCACGACGGACGGGTTTGCAGGAGGACATCGAATGCATGAAACGCATGGACTCTCACGACGCGAGTTCACCCATGGCGGCCTGCTGCTGGCGCTGTCGGCCATGAGCGGCACGCTTGCCGCCGCGCCCGGCACCGGCGCTTCCGCCGCCTCGCCGACGGTGAAACTGCGCAACGGCCGCAACGTCCCGGCGCTGGGCATGGGCTCGTGGCACCTGGGCCAGGGCCAGCATCCGGCGGCGCAGGAAATCGACGCGCTGCGCACCGGCCTTTCGCTCGGGATGGGCCTGATCGACACCGCCGAGATGTATGGCGACGGCAAGTCCGAGCAGCTGATCGGCCAGGCCCTGCAGGGCGTGCACGAGCGCCCTTACCTGGTCTCCAAGGTACTGCCGTCGCATGCCAGCGCGCGCGGCATCCCGCGCGCCTGCGAGGCCAGCCTGGAGCGGCTGGGCGTGGAGCGGCTGGACCTGTACCTGCTGCACTGGCGCGGCGGTGCCCGGCTGGACGAGGTGGTGCCGGCGTTCGAGCAGCTGCGCCAGGCCGGCAAGATCGCCGAGTGGGGCGTGTCCAACTTCGACGTCGACGACATGCAGGACCTGTGGCGCGTCCCCGGCGGCGAACGCTGCCTGGTCAACCAGGTGCTGTACAACGTCGGCAGCCGCGGCATCGAGTTCGACCTGCTGCCGTGGTGCCGCGACCATGGCGTGGCGGTGATGGCCTATTCGCCGCTGGGCAGCCGCGCGCTGCTGGGCAACGCCACGCTGGCGCGCATCGGCCAGGCGCACGGCGTGGCGCCGACCGCGGTAGCGCTGGCCTGGGCGATCCGCAGCGGGCACGTCGTCGCCATTCCCGAATCGGGCACGCCCGCGCACGTGCGCGAGAACGCGGCCGCCCTCACCCTGAAGCTGCGCGACGCCGACCTGGCCGAGCTGGACCGCGCCTTCCCGCCACCGAGGCGCAAGCAGCCACTGGACGTGCTGTAGACCCGGCGATGCGTGGGAGGGTCATTCCACCGCCGGCTTGCGCCACAGATACAACGCGGTGGCCACGTTCACCATTGCCACCAGCGCCACGTAATGCGCCGGCGCCATGCGCCCGACCTGCGCGGTGAGATAGGCGATCAACGGCGGCGTCACCGCACCGGCGATGGCATAGGCCAGGTTGTAGGACAGCGCCAGCCCGGTGTAGCGCACCGCCGGCGGGAACGCGGCCACCATCACCGCCGGCACCACCCCGGCCACGCCGGCGGTGAAGCCGGCCAGCGCGTACAGCGGCAGGAAATGGCGCGCGCCATGGGCCAGGTCGAAGTACAGCGCGTACACCGCCAGCAGCAGGCTCAGCGAGGCAACCAGCAACGCGGGCGCGCGGCCGATGCGATCGCTGAGGAGGCCGGTCCACAGGCAGCCGACCACCAGGCAACAGGCGGCGATCACGTTGCCGCGCGTGGCCAGCGCCTCGGGAACGTGGAACGCGGACTGGATCAAGGTTGGCGTCATCAGGATCACCACCACGATGCCGGCGGTCAGTACCCAGGTCGCCAGCATCGACACCGCCACGCCACCGGCGTGACCCTTGAGCACGCGCTTGATCGGCAGCTCGGCCACCAGCTGGCGCTGCGCGCGCATCTGCTCGAACACCGGCGTCTCGTCCAGCCAGCGCCGCAGCCACACCGAGACGAAGCCGAACACGCCACCGACCAGGAACGCAATGCGCCAGCCGTAGGCCAGCACCTCGGCCGGCGCGAACGCATGGGCGATCCACGACGCCATCAGTGAGCCCATCAGGGTGCCGACATTGATGCCGGCGCTGAGGCTGGCCACGGCGAAGCCCACGCGCGGCGGCGGCGCATGCTCGGCCACGAACACCCACGCGCCCGGCATCTCGCCGCCGATGGCGATCCCCTGCAGCATGCGCAGCGCCAGCAGCAGCAGCGGCGCCGCCAGGCCGATCTGCGCATAGGTCGGCAGCAGGCCGATGCACAGCGTCGGCAGCGCCATCAGGAAGATGCTCAGCGAGAACATGCGCTTGCGGCCGATGCGGTCGCCGAAGTGCGCCATCACCACCCCGCCCAGCGGCCGCACCAGGTAGCCGGCGGCGAAGATGCTGTAGACCTGCAGCTGCGCCAGCCACGCCGGGATGTCCGGCGGGAAGAACAGCAGGCTCAGCGTGCGGGTGAAGAAGACGAAGACGACGAAGTCGTAGAACTCGAGCGCGCCGCCCAGGGCGGACAGCGACAACACCTTGAACTGGCCTTGCGCGGGCGCGGCGACGGGGGAATCGGCAGACATGGCGGAGGAACGGATGGGGGATCAGGGCGAGGCCGAAGGAGGCAGGCGCGCCGGCGACGCGACACGCGACATCGACGGCCGCCCCCACAGATACACCGCCACGCCGGCATTGACCAGCGCCGCCAGCGCGACATAGTGGGCCGGCGCCAGCGCGCCGGCATGGGTGGACAGGTAGGCCACCAGCGGCGGCGTCACCGCACCGGCGATGGCGTAGGCCAGGTTGTAGGACAGCGCCAGCCCGGTGTAGCGCACCGCCGGCGGGAACGAGGCCACCATCACCGCCGGCACCACCCCGGCCACGCCGGCGGCGAAGCCGGCCAGCGCGTACAGCGGCAGGAAATGCCGTCCGCCCGCGGCCAGGTCCAGGTACAGCGCATACGTGCCCGCCGCCAGCAAAACGCAGGAGACGAGCAGCGCCGGCGCGCGGCCGATGCGGTCGCCGAGCGCGCCCATCGCCAGGCAGCCGAGCGCCAGGCACAGGGCCGCGGCCACGTTGCCGCGCCAGGCCAGCGCGGCCGGCACCGCGAACGCGTTCTGGATCAGCGTCGGCGTCATCAGCACCAGCACCACGATGGCCGCGGTCAGCACCCAGGTCGCCAGCATCGATACCGCCACGCCGCCGCGCTGCGTGCGCACCACCTGCCGCAGCGGCAGCTCGCGTGCCAGCGCCTGCTGCGCGCGCAGCTGCTCGAACACCGGCGTCTCGGCCAGCCAGCGCCGCATCCACACCGAAATGAAGCCGAACACCCCGCCGAGGAAGAACGGGATGCGCCAGCCATAGGCCAGCTGCGCCTGCGCATCGAAGGCGTGGCCCACCCATGCCGAGGACAGCGCGCCCAGCACGATGCCCACGCTCATGCCGGCACTGAGGCTGGCCACCGCCAGGCCCATGCGGTCGGCGCGCACGTGCTCGGCGACGAATACCCACGCCCCGGGCATCTCGCCGCCCACCGCCAGCCCCTGCAGCATCCGGCACAGCAGCAGCGCCACCGGCGCGGCGGCACCGATCTGCGCGTAGCCGGGCAGCAGGCCGATCGCCAGCGTCGGCGCGGCCATCAGCAGGATGCTCAGGGTGAACAGGCGCTTGCGGCCCAGGCGGTCGCCGTAGTGGGCCATCACCAGCCCGCCCAGCGGCCGCACCAGGTAGCCAGCGGCGAAGATGCTGTAGACCTGCAGCTGCGCCAGCCACGCCGGGATGTCCGGCGGGAAGAACACCTCGCCCAGGATCCGGGTGAAGAACACGAAGATGACGAAATCGTAGAACTCGAGCGCACCGCCCAGGGCCGACAGGCCCAGCACCTTGGCGTCGTTGCGCCCCTGCAGGAACCTGCTCATCGGCGACCGGAAGATGGAGGGGCGGCCACGATACCCAATCGCGGCGGTTTCGGTCGTTACCACCGGTGCGGTTCCTGCGCTGGCGCCGCCGGCCGATGTGCCGCGGCGTCGGCGCTGGCCCATCGAAAGATCGCATCGGTTCCATCGGGCCTGCCGATCGTGCCCGGGCGGCAGGCGTGCGCAATCCCCGGCAGGCCGCGCTCTCCCGCTGCCGGACAACCGCGGCGCCGCTGCCCGGGTGAACCTCGCGTGCATGATGTGCACGTCGCCACCACCGGCCGTTAACGCCCTCGTTCCCAGCCTGCGAAGTCCTATCCGCGACTTCCCCTGGAGTACCGACATGGCCGCCAGCAAGCCGTCAGGCAAGCCCGCACCTTCCGACCGGACCGCCCCCGCCGACAGCCGCGGCAACGGCGACGAACTGCACCAGCACGCCGGCGACGGCCATCCGCCGCTCACCACCAACCAGGGCATCCCGGTCAGCGACAACCAGAACTCGCTGCGCGCCACCCCGCGCGGGCCGACGCTGCTGGAAGACTTCGTGCTGCGCGAGAAGATCACCCACTTCGACCACGAGCGCATTCCCGAGCGCATCGTGCATGCGCGCGGCAGCGCGGCGCACGGCTATTTCGAACTGACCAAGTCGCTGTCCAGGTACACCACCGCCCGGATGTTCACCGAGGTCGGCGCGAAGACGCCGGTGTTCACCCGCTTCTCCACCGTCGCCGGCGGCGCCGGCTCGATCGACACCCCGCGCGACGTACGCGGCTTCGCGGTCAAGTTCTACACCCAGGAAGGCAACTTCGACCTGGTCGGCAACAACATCCCGGTGTTCTTCATCCAGGACGCGATCAAGTTCCCCGACCTGATCCACTCGGTGAAGATGGAACCGGACCGCGGCTTCCCGCAGGCGGCCAGCGCCCACGACACCTTCTGGGACTTCATCTCGCTCACGCCCGAGGCCATGCACATGATCATGTGGGCGATGAGCGACCGCGCCATCCCGCGCTCGCTGCGCATGATCGAAGGCTTCGGCATCCACAGCTTCCGCCTGGTCAACGACAAGGGCGAGAGCACCTTCGTCAAGTTCCACTGGCGGCCCAAGCTGGGCCTGCAGTCCACGCTGTGGGACGAGGCGGTCAAGATCGCCGGCGCCGACCCGGACTTCCACCGCCGCGACCTGTTCGAGGCGATCCAGGCCGGCGACTTCCCGGAGTGGGAGCTGGGCGTGCAGCTGTTCACCCAGGAGCAGGCCGACCAGTTCCCGTTCGACCACCTCGACCCGACCAAGATCATCCCGGAGGAGACCATCCCGCTGACCATCGTCGGGCGCATGGTGCTGGACCGCTGGCCGGACAACTTCTTCGCCGAGACCGAGCAGGTGGCGTTCTGCCCGGCCAACATCGTGCCCGGCATCGACTTCTCCGACGACCCGTTGCTGCAGGGGCGGCTGTTCTCCTACCTGGACACGCAGCTGATCCGCCTGGGCGGGCCGAACTTCCACCAGATCCCGATCAACGCGCCCAAGTGCCCGTTCGCCAACCAGCAGCGTGACGGCCACATGCAGATGAACCGGCCCAAGGGCCGCGTCGCGTACGAGCCCAGCTCGCTGCAGCCCGATTCGCCACGCGAGACGCCGCGCGGCTTCCGCAGCTTCGCCGCGCCGGCCGGCGACGGCGCCAAGGGCCGCATCCGCGCCGAGAGCTTCGCCGACCACTACAGCCAGGCGCGGCTGTTCTTCCGCAGCCAGAGCGCGCCGGAACAGGCACACATCGCCTCGGCGCTGGTGTTCGAGCTGTCCAAGGTGGAGACCGCGCACGTGCGCGAAGCCATCGTCGGCCACCTGCGCCACATCGACGAGGACCTGGCCGGACGCGTGGCCGAGGGCCTGGGCCTGGAGGCGATGCCGCCGGTGCCGCCGGCCGCGGCCAAGCCGTTCGACATGCCGCCCTCACCGGCGTTGCAGATCATCGGCAAGATGAAGGACACGCTGAAGGGACGCCGCGTCGGCATCCTCGT
>JAFADB010000033.1 GCA_023425225.1 Pseudomonadota bacterium | reverse complement strand
CGGCCTCGTCGGGCGAGAGCCCGGCCTGGCCCAGGCAGAAGCCGCTGTCCGATGCCAGCGCGGCGCGGCGCTCGCCCGACAGCGGCGCGATCACGTGCTGGGCGAAATCGTCCAGGCGGATTTCCGGGCCCGGTACCGGACGTCGCAGCAGCTGCAGCCACTGTCGGTCGCGCGCTTCGCCCAGCAGGCGCGAGGCGTCGCCATCGATCTGCCCGCGCCACTGCGGCAGCGACAGCGAGCCGTTCGCGCCCAGCAGCAGCTGCAGCGCGCGCTGCATGCGGTCCGGTTCGGCGCTAGCGAAGGCGTGCATCACGCCGAACGGCGTGGGCATCAGCCAGGTGTCTTCCTGTTCGCTCATGGTCGTGGATCTGCAGGGGAGTGCGGGGGAGGTGCGACCGGGCGCGTCTGCGCGCCGAGCAGGTCGCGCTGTTCCAGCCAGCTGGCGGCACGCGACCAGCGGTCGTCCAGCGCCAGTTCCTCGCGCCGCAGTTCGCGGGTAGCGAGCATGAAGGCGAGCTTGTCCTGGCAGTTGATGCAATGGTCCAGGAACGCGCTTTCCACGCGTGCGGCCACGGCCGGCTCGCCTTCGCACAGGGCCTGGACCACTTCGCGCGCGAGCCGGCGCGAGTGGTCGGGGCTGGCGCGCCGCACCCGCGCGGGGACGTCGGCCGAGGGATGCGCCAGTACGCTCCAGCATGTGGCCAGCGGGGTGATGGCGGGCAGCGGATAGCCCTGGCTGTTGCGTGCGAAGGCTTCTGCCACGTGCGGGTTGAGCCGGCTTTCGGCCATCTGCAGGGCCGCCACCCGCAACGCGCTTTCGCTGCGCGGCAGGCTGACGTACAGGTCGGCCAGCGCGCCCTGCACCGGCTCGCTGTCCGGCATCTGCAGGGCGGCGTGCAGGCGGGCCATGTGCGCGCCGGCGTCCTGTGGCGACAGCAGCAGCCTGCGGGCATGGGTGCGCAGGGCCAGATGGGCCTGCCGTTCGGCGCGGGGAAGGTTCATGGCGGCGCTCAGTCCAGCAACGTGTCCATCAGGTCGATCATGAACTCGGCATCTTCCGTGGACATGGCCTCGAAGCCCTGCGGCAGCCCCAGCGCGTCCAGCACCACCTGGTCGCCGGCGTCGCCGTCGTGGCCCACCCCGAGCAGCGCCTGGCGCAGCACGGGCAGCCTGTCGGCCATGCGCGGATGCGCCAGCAGCACGTGGCTGATGTCGCACAGCGCGCTTTCCACCAGCGGCTTGAGCTGCTCGCGGGTCAGCCGCGACAGTTCGTGCCAGGCATCGGCCAGCAGGAAGCCGGCATCGGCCTGCTGCAGCATCAGCAGCCGGGCCACCGCCTGGAAGCTGCTGGCCTGCACCCATTCGATGTTGCCCTCGTCCAGGTCGGCCGGCTCCAGCAGGCGCAGGCCGATCAGCTTGACGTCGCGGTTGTCGGTCAGGGCGATGCGGCTGCCGGGCCGCAGGTCGTCCACCGCCTGCAGCGGCGAGGCGGCGGCGGTGGCGATGACCATCTCGTCGGAACGGCCGACCGGTCGCGCGAAGGGGATGTAGCCGTCGTCGCGGATCAGCGTGCTGGCGTCGAAGGGATTGGCGTAGATCAGGTCGACCTTGCCGTCGTCGAGCAGGCGCGCCTGCTCGGCGGCGTCACCGGGCATCAACAGGTGCAGGCCGATGCCGGAGCGGCGCTGCAGCAGCGTGCTGAGCATGTACCAGCCGGAGAAGCGGCCGGGAGCGAAATCGGGAGCGATGAGGAAGTCCACGGTCATGGCGCCGCCGCCCCGCCCGCGGCCTGTTCCTGCTGCAGCCATTGCCGGTACTGCGGGACCAGTTCCTCGATCCTGCGCCGCGAGGGCTTGCGCCGCACCGAGGTGTAGCCGACCACCTTGCCGTCGCGCACGTTGGCGATGACGGTGGCGTAGACCCAGTAGCAGCTGCCGTCGTGGCGCAGGTTCTTGACGTAGCCGTTCCACTTGCCGCCGGCCCGCACCGTGTCCCACAGGTCCTTGAAGGCGGCCTTGGGCATGTCCGGGTGGCGCAGGATGCAGTGCGGCGCGCCGATCAGCGCTTCGCGCGGCCAGCCGCTGAGCTCGACGAAGGCGGCATTGGCGTGGGTGATCACGCCATCCAGGTCGGTGCGCGAGACGATCAGGCGCCCGTCCGGATAGGGCACCTCGCGTTCGACCCAGTGCACGATGCGGCGGCTGCCGTCGTGGTGGTCCAGCCGCGCACTGCGATGCGGTTCCTGCGGCTCGGGCATGTCGGGCAGCGGCATGGTGGCGTGTGTCCTCAGAGGAACTGCGAAAGCGCCTGCGCGGCGCGCTTGATGTCCAGGAACACCAGCCCGAGCTTGGCGGTGGGCTTGGCCAGGACGGTCAGCACGGCCTCGCTGCCGGCCGCGCTCATGATCACGTAGCCGTGTTCGCCCTGGACGAGCACGCGCTCGAGCTGGCTGCGGCCGAGCTCGCGGGCGGTACGTTCGCCCAGCGAAAGCAGGGCGGCCGACATGGCGCCGACGCGGTCCTCGTCCATGTCCCGCGGCATGGACGAGGCGATCATCAGGCCGTCGATGGAAATCAGTGCCGAAGCCTCGATATCGGCGGTAGAGCCGTTGAGTCCTTCCAGCGCCAGTTGCAGCTGTTGCGTGCGCATGTCGTGTTCCAGATGGGTGCATGCGGGGTCATGCGTGCGCCATTTGAATGCTTTCGCGCGAATCTTCCCTTGATCTGGATCAAGGAGCCGCCGCCGCGGGTACGCTGGCCATGCACGATGGGCAAGGGTATCGGGGGCGGTGCCGGCAGCCGGATGGTGGCCTGCATCGGCCGGAGTCACGGCACGCGGCAATCGCAGCAATGCGCCGGCGAGACGGCGATAGGGGTTCAGCGCAGCGCGCTCACCGCGCCCCAGTTCTCGTCGAAATCGCGCCAGTGGCGGCCATCGAACGCCTGCAGCGGATGGAAGCGGCGCTTGTAGTCCATCTTGGCGTGGCCGCGGATCCAGTAACCCAGGTACAGGT
>JAFADB010000272.1 GCA_023425225.1 Pseudomonadota bacterium | reverse complement strand
TTGGCATCCATCCCGGCCAGGCGCGGATCGCTCATCACCGCCTTGTTGACCTTGTCGCGATGCGCGCGCGACTTGAACACGACATAGGCGAACACCACCACTTCCCCGGGCTTGAGCTTCACCGCCTGCGGGAACGAGGTGTGCTTGCCGGGCTTGACGTCGTCGGCCACGCTTTCCACGTATTCCAGCGCGCCGTGTTCCTTCCACACCTTGGCGGCCATGCGCGCCAGGCGGCGATAGGCGGCCAGCTTGTCCTGCGGCACCGGCAGGACATATCCATCGACATAGCTCACGATCCATCTCCCGGGTTGGTTGTCTTCAGTTGCGTTGCACGGCACCGGCCATGCGGCTCAGGGTGTCTTCAGGTGGTTGACCATCCACGGCTTGCCGTAGCGATCGACCAGCATGCCGAAACGATGCGCCCAGAACGTCTCGGCCATCGCCAGGGTCACCTCGCCGCCCTCGGCCAGGGCATGGAAGATGCGCTCGGCCTCACCGGAGTCATCCACCATGACGTTGATGCAGATGCCCGACGCGGCCTCGGCGGCCTGTGGCGACGGCCCATCGGCACCCATCAACTCGGCGCTGCCGGCCTGCAGGTGCGCATGCATGATCAGCGCGCCGCTGCCGGGCGGCATCTGCCCGGCCATCGGCGATTCGCCGTAGGTCATCTGTGCCAGTATCCAGCCGTGCAGTACCCGCTGGTAGAAGTCGAAGGCCTGGCGGCAGTCGCCGGCGAAGTTGAGGTAGGGGATCAGTTGCATGGAGTGCCGCTCCCGATGCGTTCGCGCAGGCGCTGCTCCTGCATGCGCAGTTCCGGGGTCACGGCATCGCCGAAATCCTCCATCTCCAGCAGCGGCCGCAGTTCGATCTCGACACCGTCGTCGAACGGTGCGCGCTTGAGCCATTCCAGCGCCTCGTCCAGCGAGCGCACCTGCCACAGCCAGAACCCGGCGATCAGTTCCCTGGTCTCGGCAAACGGGCCGTCGGTGACGGTGCACTGCCGCCCCTGGATTCGGACGCGCCGGCCCTTGGCCGAAGGCTGCAGGCCCTCGCCCGCGAGCATGACCCCGGCATCGGCCAGCGCCTCGTTGTAGCGGCCCATCCCGGCCAGCAATGCCCGGTCGGGCATCACCCCGGCTTCGGAATCGGCGTCGGCCTTGATGATCACCATCACTTTCATCGCTCTTCCTCCACGGATGCGGGCGGATATCGCCGCGCTTCCTGATACGACGAACGTGGAGAGCGAAAATCGACAGTCGATTGAAATTAATTTCGAATCCGGACGCTGCACCGCAGCATCGCGCGATGCCGATCCACGCGATCATGCCCGTCCGAGAAACGGAGCCGGTCCCATGCAATTCCTGCTGCTAATCCACACCGATCCCGCGCTGGTGGCGGCCTTGCCGCCGGGCGAGTTCGACCGCCTGATGCACGGCTGCTTCGAGCATGCCGATGCCCTGCAGCGCGCCGGCGTCCTGCTCGGCTCGCAGCAGCTGGAAGCGCCGCAATCGGCACGTTCGCTGCGCGAGCGCGACGGCCGCGCCAGTACCACCGACGGGCCCTATGCCGAGACCAAGGAGCTGCTGGCCGGCTTCAACCTGATCGAGGCGCGGGACATGCAGGAAGCCGAACGCATCGCCGGTGAGTTCCCGTGGGCGCGCGTGGGCTGTATCGAGATCCGGCCGGTGCGCGACATGGCCGCGGTACGGCGCCAGGTGGGCGCCGCGCCGGGACGGCTGGAATGGGCGGACGCGGCCGGCTGAGCAGGCTCAGGCCAGCGCCAGGACGCGTTCCACCCAGTCGCGGAAATCGGCGCGCATCGGTGCGTCGAGGCCGTGGTCGGCATCGTAGGCGCGCAGCTCATGCGCCACGCCATAGTGGCGCAGGCGTTCATCCGAGCGCTCGGCCAGCGCGAACGGCAGCTTGCTGTCGTGGCGCCCGTGCATCACCAGTGCCTGCAGGCCGTGGCGGCCGACATCGGCCGGGACCAGCGGCTCGATCTCCGGCAGGATGCGTCCGCTCAGGATGGCGAAACCGGCCACGCTGGCCGGCGCGGTCAGGCCGACGCCGGCGCTCATGATGCCGCCCTGGCTGAAGCCGGCGACCAGCGTGCGTGCCGGCGCCAAGCCCAGGCGCCGCTGCTGGCCGGCGACGAAGTCGATCAGCAGGCGGCGGCTGGCCTCGGCCTGCTCCGGGTCGATCACCGGCCCCTGCAGCGTGAACTGCACCTGGAACCAGCCATGCGCGCCCGGCCCGAACGCCAGCGGCCCGCGCGGCAGGACCACGTGCAGGCGCGGATCCTGCTCCATCGCCACCGCGGCCAGGCTCTGCTCGTTGGCGCCGACGCCGTGCAGCAGCAGCAACAGGCCGTGCGGCGCGCCCGTCGCCGGGCGTTCGACGAAGCGCAACGGTGCGGCGTTCATGCGGCGTCCTCCCGTTGCGCGGCACCGTCGAAGCGGTAGATGTCCATCGCCAGGAAGCCCATGTCGATGCCGGCATCGATGCGCTGCGCGCCAAGCCCGCCCTCGCCGGCCGCACCCATGGCGAAGAACAGCGGCAGCAGGTGTTCGTCGCTGGGATGAGCGCGCTCGGCATGCGGCGCCTGGCGCCGGTAGTCGAGCAGCGCGGGCACGTCGTCGGCCCGCAGCCTGCGCTCGGTCCATTCGATGAAAGGCTTCACGTACGGGGCCTCGCGGCCCTCGCCGTAGCCGCCGCGCCAGTCATGCAGGTTGTGGGTGATGCTGCCCGAGCCGACCAGCAGCACGCCCTCCTCGCGCAGCGGCGCCAGCGCGCGGCCCAGCGCCAGCTGGTGCCGCGGCCCCAGCTCGGGCTGGATCGACAGCGGCACCACCGGGATGTCGGCCTGCGGATACAGGAAGCGCAGCGGCACCCACACGCCATGGTCGAGGCCGCGCTGCGCATCCAGATGCGGATGCAGGCCGG
>JAFADB010000207.1 GCA_023425225.1 Pseudomonadota bacterium | reverse complement strand
CATCGCGGCGCCGGCCTGGGTGGCGGCCATGATGAGCGCGAGCAGACCCTGAACCAGTTGCTGGTGGAGATGGACGGCTTCGAGGGCGGCGAGGGCGTGATCGTGATCGCCGCGACCAACCGTCCCGACGTGCTCGACCCGGCGCTGCTGCGCCCGGGCCGCTTCGACCGCCAGGTGGTGGTCGGCCTGCCCGACGTGAAGGGCCGCGAGCAGATCCTCAAGGTGCACATGCGCAAGCTGCCGTTGGCCGACGACGTCGTGCCGATGGTGATCGCCCGCGGCACCCCGGGCTTCTCCGGCGCCGACCTGGCCAACCTGTGCAACGAGGCGGCGCTGTTCGCCGCGCGCGGCGGCGAGAAGGAGGTCCGCATGGATCACTTCGACCGCGCCCGCGACAAGATCCTGATGGGCGCCGAGCGCCGCTCGATGGCGATGAGCGAGGACGAGAAGACGCTCACCGCCTATCACGAGGCCGGCCACGCCATCGTCGGCCGCCTGGTGCCCGAGCACGACCCGGTCTACAAGGTCACCATCATCCCGCGCGGCCGCGCGCTGGGCGTGACCATGTACCTGCCCGAGGGCGACAAGTACTCGATGAACAAGGTGGCGATCGAGTCGCAACTGTGCTCGCTGTACGGCGGGCGCGTGGCCGAGGAGCTGATCTTCGGCGCCGACAAGGTCACCACCGGCGCCTCCAACGACATCGAGCGCGCCACCAAGATGGCCCGCAACATGGTCACCAAGTGGGGCCTGTCCGACCAGCTCGGCCCGATCGCCTACGGCGAGGAGGACGACGAGGTGTTCCTGGGCCGTTCGGTGACCCAGCACAAGAGCGTCTCCGACGACACCGCGCGTAAGATCGACGAGGTGGTGCGCGAGATCCTCGACAAGGCCTACGCCCGCACCACCGAGCTGCTGACCCAGAACCTGGACAAGCTGCACGCCATGTCCAAGCTGCTGCTGGAGTACGAGACCATCGACGTGCCGCAGATCGACGCGATCATGGAAGGCCGCGATCCGCCGCCGCCGGTGGGCTGGGGCAAGTCCTCGGGCAAGGATGGCGGCAACGACAACAACAACAGTCCGCGTCCGCTGCCGCCGATCGCCGGCCCGGCCGAGCAGACCTGAGCCGGCCGCCCGGCCACCGACCGGGCGATGAAACAACGGAACATGCGGGCCGGGAGCGATCCCGGCCCGTCTCGTTGCAGGGGCGCCGCCATCCCCTGCGCCGGGCTTTTGCCGGGGATCCGCGCGAAAATGGCGACCCGACCGCACTGGAGAAGACCGCGATGCCCGAGCCCGACCGGGACAAATCCCCCTCGGCCCTGCCCGAGATCGGCATGGCCACCGCGTTGGCCGTGATCATCGGCGTGTGGTCGGGCAACTACCTGCTCGGCGGCATCATCGGCTTCGTCGCCGGCTGCGCGTTGACCGCCTGGAAGGTCGTCCGCCACGAGAAGAAGGGGCGCTGAGGATGTTCGATACCGTACCCGAGCTGGCCTGCAACGGCCGCCGCCTGCGCCTGGACCGTCCACGGGTGATGGGCATCGTCAACGTCACCCCCGATTCGTTCTCCGACGGCGGCCGCCACGCCACCACCGAGGCGGCGGTGGCGCACGGGCTGAAGCTGGCCGCCGAAGGCGCCGACATCCTCGACATCGGCGGCGAATCGACCCGTCCCGGCGCCACGCCGGTGCCGCTGGAAGAGGAACTGCGCCGGGTGCTGCCGGTCGTCGAGCGGCTGGCGCGCGAGACCTCGCTGCCGATCAGCATCGATACCTTCAAGCCGGAGGTGATGCGCGCCGCAGTGGCCGCCGGGGCCGGCATGATCAACGACATCCATGCGCTGCGGCAGCCCGGCGCGCTCGATGCCGCCGCCGGGCTCGGGGTGCCGGTGGTACTGATGCACATGCTCGGCGAGCCGGGATCGATGCAGGACGCGCCGCACTACGACGACGTGGTCGGGCAGGTGCACCGGTTCCTGGCCGAGCGCATCTTCGCCGCGGAGATGGCCGGCATCGAGCGGCGCAACATCGTCGTCGATCCGGGCTTCGGCTTCGGCAAGGACACCGCGCACAACTTCGCCCTGCTGGCTCAGCTGGAACGCTTCGGCGACCTCGGCGTGCCGGTCCTGGCCGGGCTCTCGCGCAAGCGCAGCCTGGGCGAGGTCACCGGTCGCAGCGAGCCGGGCGAGCGTGTCGCCGCCTCGGTGGCGGCGCACCTGATCGCCGCGCAGCGCGGTGCGATGCTGCTGCGGGTGCACGACGTCGCCGCGACCGTGGATGCGCTCAAGGTGTGGCAGGCGGTGGCCGCGGTTGCGCTGCCGCGGCAGTCGGCGGCGCCGGCGATCCGCTGGCCGGATGAGGACTGATGCCGGCCGACACCCGGCCGCCGGCAATCGCCCTGATGGGGCCGACGGCCTCGGGCAAGACCGCGGTGGCGATCGAACTGGCCGAGCAGCTGGGCGGGGAGATCGTCAGCGTGGATTCGGCGCTGGTCTATCGCGGGCTGAACATCGGCGCGGCCAAGCCCGACGCGGCCATGCGCGCGCGCGTGCCGCACCACCTGCTGGACCTGCGCGATCCCTGGCAGAGCTACTCGGCCGCGGAATTCGCCGTGGACGCGCGCGCGGCCATCGCCGACATCACCGGTCGCGGCAAGGTGGCGATCCTGGCCGGCGGCACCGGCCTGTACTTCCGGGCGCTGTCGCGCGGGCTTTCGCCGATGCCGGGCGCCGATCCGGCGATCCGCGCGACCATTGCCGCCGAGGCCGCCGAGCGCGGCTGGCCAGCGCTGCATGCGCAGCTGGCGACGGTCGACCCGGTCGCGGCCGTGCGCATCCATGCCACCGATCCGCAGCGCATCCAGCGGGCGCTGGAGGTATTCCGCGCCAGCGGCCGGAGCATGAGCCAGTGGCAGGCGTTGCCCGCCGCGGCGGCGGCATTGCCGGTACGCCTGCTCAAGCTGGTGCTGGCACCGGCCGAGCGTGCGGTGCTGCACCGGCGCATCGAACGGCGGCTGGATGCGATGCTCGAACAGGGCTTCCTGGACGAGGTACGGGCGCTGCGCGCGCTCGACGCGATGCGACGGGTGGCGCGGCCGCTTGACCTGCCGGCGGTGCGCGCGGTGGGGTATCGCCAGGCCTGGGAGTACCTCGACGGCGCAGGCACCCTGGAGGCGTTCCGCGAACGCGCCATCCAGGCCACCCGCCAGCTGGCCAAGCGCCAGCTCACCTGGCTGCGGGGCGAGCTGGATGCGCTGTGGTTCGATCCCGCCAGCCAGCGCGCGGCCATCGACGAGGTCATTTCGCGCTTCGTGGCCGTTCCCGACGGCGCCGTGCGCGCCGCAGCCGTGTAACATCGGGGATCCCGGAACGGCGATGGGGCAGGTCGCCGGTCGGGTCCATTAGAAGAACAAGAATCGGAGTGAGCAATGTCCAAGGGGCAATCTCTGCAGGATCCTTTCCTCAACGCACTGCGCCGCGAGCGGGTGCCGGTCTCGGTCTACCTGGTCAATGGCATCAAGCTGCAGGGCACGATCGAGTCGTTCGACCAGTTCGTCGTCCTGCTGCGCAATACGGTGAGCCAGATGGTCTACAAGCACGCCATTTCCACCGTGGTGCCGGCGCGCAACGTGCGCATGGGGCCGGGCGGTGGTCATGTGCAAACCAGCGAAGGCGATGCAACAGGCAATGACGAAGTCGAGTGACCCCGGAGTGATCCGTGTTTGACCGTTCGCGCAAGGGCGAACATGCGCTGTTGATCCAGCCTTTCTCCGGCGGTCCGCTGCAGGAGGACGTGCTGGAGGAGTTCACCGACCTGGCGCGTTCGGCCGGAGCGACCATCGCCACCACGCTGACCGCGCGGATCGACCGGCCCAGTCCCTCCACGCTGATCGGCAGCGGCAAGCTGGAGGAAGTGAAGGCGGCCGCCGATGCGACCGGTGCCGACCTGGTACTGGTCAACCACATGCTCTCGCCGGTGCAGGAGCGCAACCTGGAGCGCTACCTGGAACGCCGGGTGATCGACCGCACCGGGCTGATCCTGGACATCTTCGCCCAGCGTGCGCGCAGCCACGAAGGCAAGCTGCAGGTGGAGTTGGCGCAGCTGCGCCATCTCGCCACCCGCCTGGTACGCGGCTGGACCCACCTGGAGCGCCAGCGTGGCGGTTCGATCGGCCTGCGCGGACCGGGCGAGACGCAGCTGGAAACCGACCGCCGCCTGCTGCAGAAGCGGGTGGAGCAGCTGCAGAAGCGGCTGGACAAGGTGGAAGTGCAGCGCACCCAGATGCGTCGCGCGCGCGTGCGCAGCGAGCTGCCGCGGGTGGCGCTGGTGGGCTATACCAATGCCGGCAAGTCCACCCTGTTCAACACGCTGTCCGGCGCCGAGGCCTATGCCGCCGACCAGTTGTTCGCCACGCTGGACCCGACCGTGCGGCGCATCTCGATCCCGGGCGGGCAGGTGGTGCTGGCCGATACGGTGGGCTTCGTGCGCGACCTGCCGCACGAACTGGTCGCCGCGTTCCGCTCCACGCTGTCGGAGGCGCGCGAGGCGGACCTGCTGCTGCACGTGGTGGATGCCTCCGATCCGCTGCGCGAGGAGCGCATCGCCCAGGTCGACGAGGTGCTGCACGCGGTGGGCGCCGGGGATATCCCGCAGCTGCTGGTGTTCAACAAGATCGACCGCATCGAAGGCGCCGAACCGCGCCACGACGCGCAGGACGGCATTCCCGACGAGTCGCGGCGCGAGCGGGTCTGGATCTCCGCGCGCGACGGCCGCGGCCTGGACCTGTTGGAGCAGGCGCTGGGGCGTCGGCTGGGATTGCAGCGCGTGCGCGGCAGCCTGCGCCTGCCGTCCAGCGCCGGCCGCCTGCGTTCGCGCCTGCACCAACTGGACGTGGTGCAGGGCGAACAGGCCGACGAGCACGGCTGGCTGCTGCAGGTGGACCTGCCGCTGCTGGAAGCGCAACGCCTTGCCGGCGAAGCCGACGGCGCGGCGCTGCGGCCATTGCTGCCGGAACGGGATCCGGATTCCTGATCGTCGCGCGGCGCCGTGCATCTGTCGGCGCCGCCATTTCGACCAAAGTGTTAGGCGAAGTGCGTGGCAATGAACGCGCATTTTCGTCGTGCGGGATTACCGTGACCGCATCCGCTGGTCCGCCGGCGGACCCCACACTTTGCAAGAGCCTTCCCATGTCCGATTCCACGTCTGCTTCGCTGCCGCACTACACCGCGGCGGAAAAGCGTCACCGTGTATTCGCGATCGTGGCCGCTTCGTCGGGAAACCTGGTGGAGTGGTTCGATTTCTACGTCTACGCGTTCTGCGCGATCTATTTCGCCGGCGCCTTCTTCCCCAAGTCCGATCCCACGGTTCAGCTGCTGAACACCGCGGGCGTGTTCGCCGCCGGCTTCCTGATGCGCCCGGTCGGTGGCTGGCTGTTCGGTCGCATCGCCGACCGCTATGGCCGCAAGACCTCGCTGCTGATCTCGGTGGTGATGATGTGCTTCGGCTCGCTGCTGATCGCCTGCCTGCCGACCTACGCCAGCATCGGCGTCTGGGCGCCGGTCTTCCTGCTGCTGGCACGACTGCTGCAGGGCCTGTCGGTGGGCGGCGAGTACGGCACCACCGCCACCTACATGAGCGAGGTCGCTTTGCGCGGCCAGCGCGGCTTCTTCTCCTCGTTCCAGTACGTCACCCTGATCGGTGGCCAGTTGCTGGCGGTGCTGGTGGTGGTGGGCCTGGAGGCCTGGTTGAGCGAGGACCAGATCCGTGCCTGGGGCTGGCGCATCCCGTTCGTGATCGGCGCCATCACCGCGGTGGTGGCCTTGCTGCTGCGGCGGACGCTGCACGAGACGCAGAGCGAGGAAAACCGCACCAGCAAGAACGCCGGCACGCTGTCTGCCCTGTTCCGCAACCACAGTGCCGCGTTCTTCACCGTGCTCGGCTATACCGCCGGCGGCTCGCTGGCCTTCTACACCTTCAGCACCTACATGCAGAAGTACCTGGT
Organism: Pseudomonadota bacterium; assembly: GCA_023425225.1. Taxonomy (GTDB): domain Bacteria; phylum Pseudomonadota; class Gammaproteobacteria; order Xanthomonadales; family Xanthomonadaceae; genus MMGLT7. The sequence continues at coordinate 9,405 of JAFADB010000207.1, read as the reverse complement.
CAACACGGTGCACCTGCCGATCAAGACCACCAGCTACGTGATGACCTGTGCGCTGCTGTTGTTCATGTGCCTGCAGCCATTGCTGGGCATGCTTTCCGACCGCATCGGCCGGCGCAACAACATGCTGCTGTTCGGTGGCCTGGGCGTGCTGTTCACGGTGCCGATCCTCACCGCCCTGCAGCACGTGCACAGTCCGGTGGTGGCGTTCGCGCTGGTGGCGGTGGCGCTGCTGATCGTCAGCTTCTACACCTCGGTGGCCGGCATCGTGAAGGCGGAGATGTTCCCACCGGAGATCCGTGCGCTCGGCGTCGGCCTGTCCTATGCCATCGGCAATGCGTTGTTCGGCGGTTCGGCCGAGTACGTGGCGCTGGGCCTGAAGACCCTCGGGCACGAGAACGCCTTCTTCTGGTATGTCACCGCGATGCTGGTGATCACCTTCCTGGTCAGCCTGCGCCTGCCGCGCAACGCGTCGTATCTGCACGACGACCATTGACCCCACGGGCGGGACGGAGCGATGCCGTCCCGCCCGGGCAGACAATCCCGCCGCAATCGGGCTAAATAGCCGCAGTCATGCGTGCAGGCCACCCGATGCAGATTCCCACCGATCACGAGCTCCATCGTCTTGCCGAGAGCCTGGGTATCCGGCTGCGCGAGGCCCGTGCGCGCCTGGTAACGGCGGAGAGCTGCACCGGCGGCTGGATCGCCAAGGCGGCCACCGACATCGCCGGTTCCTCGGAATGGTTCGATTGCGGCATGGTGGCCTACAGCTACGAGGCCAAGCAGGCCCTGCTGGGCGTGCGTGCGCAGACCCTGGAGGACACCGGCGCGGTCAGCCGCGAGACCGCAATCGAGATGGTGGCCGGGGCGCTGGCGCACTCCGGGGCGACCATCGCGGTCGCGGTGACCGGCATCGCCGGACCGGGCGGCGGCAGCGAGGACAAGCCGGTCGGCACGGTCTGGATCGCCTGGAAGCGTCGCGGCGGCTATGCCGAGGCGCAGGTATTCCGTTTCCATGGCGACCGCGACGCGGTACGCCGGCAGACCGTGGCCACCGCCTTGCACGGCCTGTTGCGGCTGCTGGCGCCATGATGCGCACTGCGATGGCGAGCTGACGGAGCCCAGATGGCATCGATGTGGGAGACATTGGGGACGGTACGCGACCTCGGGCGGCTGCAGGAGATCGCCTCGGTCCTGATCCGCTACGGCTACGGCGACGTGGTGCGGCGCATCGGCATGGCCGACGTGCTGGAGAAGGCCGGCCGGCTGCTGCACTGGACCCGCACCGAGGAACTGCTGCGCATGTCCGCGCCGGTGCGGGTGCGCAAGGCGCTGGAGGAGCTCGGGCCGACCTTCGTCAAGCTGGGGCAGGTGATGGCCACCCGCGTGGACCTGCTGCCGCCGGAATGGATCGACGAGTTGAGCGAACTGCAGAACGCGGTCCCGGCGCTGCCGTTCGAGGCCATTCTGCCGCAGCTCGAGCGCGACCTGGGCGGGTCGCCGCACAAGGTGTTCAAGCGCCTGGACGAGAAGCCGCTGGCCGCCGCCTCGCTGGCGCAGACCCATCGCGCCTGGCTGCACGACGGCACCGCGGTGGTGCTCAAGGTGCGCCGCCCCGGCATCCGCGAGGTGATCGAGGCCGACCTGCGCCTGCTGGCGCGGCTGGCCGAGATCATCGAGGCGCAGGCACCCGACCTCAAGCGCTATCACCCCACCGAGGTGGTGCAGCAGTTCACCCAGTCGCTGCGGCGCGAACTCGATTTCGTCGCCGAATGCCGCAATTCCGAGCGCATCGCCGCGAACTTCGCCGGCCACGACGAGATCCTCATCCCGCGGGTGCACTGGCAGTGGACCTGCGAGACGCTCAACGTGCAGGACTTCGTCGACGGCATCCCCGGCCGCGACCTCGCCGCGGTGGACGCGGCCGGGCTGGACCGCGCGCAGCTGGCCAGGACCGGCGCCGGCATCGTGCTGAAGATGGTGCTGGAGGACGGCTTCTTCCACGCCGATCCACACCCGGGCAACATCTTCTACATGCGCGATGGGCGCATCGGCGTGATCGATTTCGGCATGGTCGGGCGCATTTCCGAGCGCCGCCGCTTCCAGATCGCCCAGTTGCTCAACGGCATGGTGACCCAGGACGCCGAATCGGTGACCGACGTGCTGCTGGAATGGACCAACAGCGAGACCGAGGTGGACGAGGTACAGCTGCAGCAGGACATCGGCGTGTTCGTCGACCAGTACCGCGGCGTTCCGCTCAAGGACCTGCACATGGGCGGCATGCTCGGCGACGTCGCCGGCATCCTGCGCTGTTATGGATTGACCCTGCCGGCGGACCTGGCGCTGATGATCAAGGCGTTCCTGAGCCTGGAAGGCATGGGACGGCAGCTGGATCCGGACTTCGACATGGCCGGCGAGGCGCGCCCGTACCTGGAGCGGGCCATGCTGCAGCAGTATTCGCCGCACGTGTTGCTGCGCCGTGGCAGGCGCAGCCTAATGGCGGCGCTGGACCTGCTCGGCGAACTGCCGCGCGATGCCCGCCGGCTGCTGCAGATGGCGCGCCGCGGCCGCCTGCAGATCCACGTCGAGACCAGCGCGTTGCAGGGCTTCGGCGAGCAGGTCAACCGCGCCGCCAACCGCCTGACCGTGGGTATCGTCACCGCGGCGCTGATCATCGGCTCGTCGATCGTGATGAACAGCGTGGGCGGCATCTCCAGCCGCTGGCTGCTGGCCATCGGCGTGGCCGGCTTCGTCGGCGCCGCGCTGTGCGGGGTGTGGATCCTGTTCTCGATCTGGCGCAGCAACCGGCACTGATCCGGTTGCATTGGCGACAGTTAGTAGTAATACTACTAACCATGGATCTGACCGACACCCAGCAGGCCATCCTGGCCATGATCGCCGAGCGCATCGAGTCCGACGGCGTGCCGCCTTCGCAGACCGAGATCGCCCGTGCCTTCGGCTTCAAGGGCGTGCGCGCCGCCCAATACCACCTCGAGGCGCTGGAGCAGGCCGGGGCCATCCGCCGCCTGCCGGGGCAGGCGCGGGGGATCCGTCTCGTCGCTGCTCCGCTGCAGGCGCACGCCGACGAGGAGGCCCTGCAGGCCGCCGACGTGCTGCGGCTGCCGGTGCTGGGCCGGGTGGCCGCCGGCTTGCCGATCGGCGCCGACATCGGCTCGGACGACTATGTGGTGCTGGACCGGGTGTTCTTCTCCCCGGCTCCGGACTACCTGTTGAAGGTGCAGGGCGATTCGATGCGCGACGAGGGCATCTTCAACGGCGACCTGATCGGCGTGCACCGCACCGGCGACGCCCGTTCCGGGCAGATCGTGGTGGCGCGCATCGACGACGAGATCACCGTCAAGCTGCTCAAAATCGGCAAGGACCGCATCCGTCTGTTGCCGCGCAATCCCGACTACGCGCCGATCGAGGTGCTGCCGGACCAGGACTTCGCCATCGAGGGCCTGTACTGCGGGTTGGTGAGGCCCAACCGGTGATCGGAGCGCCCTCATCGGCATGCCCCTATCCGTTGCGCCGGGGTTTCCCGATCGGACGGACGGCTTCCCGCTACAACCCGGGGAAGGTTGCCGGAGCAGAATTTCAATCGCCTGTCGCGCCGTCTCAGCCCATGCGATACGCACCCCCTAAGCTGCACCCATACCGAGTTCACTGACGAGGACGACCCCGATGGACGAGAACAAGAAGCGCGCCCTTTCCGCCGCACTGAGCCAGATCGAGAAGCAGTTCGGCAAGGGTTCGGTGATGCGCATGGGCGATCGCGTGGTCGAGCCGGTGGAGGCCATTCCCACCGGTTCGCTGATGCTGGACATCGCCCTGGGCATCGGCGGCCTGCCCAAGGGCCGGGTGGTCGAGATCTACGGGCCGGAGTCCTCGGGCAAGACCACGCTGACGCTGCAGGCGATCGCCGAGTGCCAGAAGAAGGGCGGCACCGCCGCCTTCATCGACGCCGAGCACGCGCTGGACCCGATCTACGCGGCCAAGCTGGGCGTCAATGTCGACGACCTGCTGCTGTCGCAGCCGGACACCGGCGAGCAGGCGCTGGAGATCGCCGACATGCTGGTGCGTTCGGGCTCGATCGACATCGTGGTGATCGACTCGGTCGCCGCGCTGACGCCCAAGGCCGAGATCGAGGGCGAGATGGGCGACCAGCTGCCCGGCCTGCAGGCCCGCCTGATGAGCCAGGCGCTGCGCAAGCTGACCGGCAACATCAAGCGTTCCAACACGCTGGTGGTGTTCATCAACCAGTTGCGCATGAAGATCGGCGTGATGATGCCCGGGCAGAGCCCGGAAGTGACCACCGGCGGCAACGCGCTCAAGTTCTACGCCTCGGTGCGCCTGGACATCCGCCGCATCGGCTCGATCAAGAAGGGCGACGAGATCATCGGCAACCAGACCAAGATCAAGGTGGTCAAGAACAAGCTGGCGCCGCCGTTCAAGCAGGTCATCACCGAGATCCTGTACGGCGAGGGCATCAGCCGCGAGGGCGAGCTGATCGACATGGGCGTGGACGCCAAGCTGGTCGACAAGGCCGGCGCCTGGTACAGCTACGGCGAAGAGCGCATCGGTCAAGGCAAGGACAACGCCCGCAACTACCTGCGCGAGAACCCGCAGGTCGCTGCGCGGCTGGAGTCCGAGCTGCGCGAGAAGTTCCAGCCGGCCGAGGCTTCCCACGAGGAGGACGAGGCCGACAAGGATTGAGTGGCTGCCCGGCCCGGTGACGGAGTCAGTGACGTTTCCCGGGCCGGGCGTCCTCATGTCCACCAGGAGGGCAGGTGCCAGGGACGGCGCATTTGCAGGTGAGAAATGAACGACGAGGCAAGACCGGCCCGCACGCGGCGCAAGCGCCAGGAACAGACCCCGCTGCAGCGTGCGCTGGGGCTTCTGGTCCGCCGCGAGCACTCGCAGCGCGAGCTGGTCCGCAAGCTGCAGGCCAGGGGCGTGGAGGCCGACCAGGCCCGCGAGGCGGTCGAGCGCCTGGCCGCGGAGGGGTGGCAGGATGATGTCCGTTTCGCCCAATCGCTGGTGCGCATGCGTTCGGCGAGCGGCTACGGCCCCTTGCACATCCGTGCCGAGCTGGGAACCCATGGCCTGGACAGCGAGCTGATCGCCAGCGCCATGGATACCTTCGATGGCGACTGGAAGCAGAATGCCCGCGACCTGGTATGCCGCCGGTTCGGCGAGGCCGGCCCCCAGGACCTGGCGCAACGGCGCAAGGCGGCCGACCTGCTGGCCCGGCGCGGTTTCGACGGCGACAGCATTCGTTACGCCAGTCGCTACGATCCTGAGGACTGAGCTGGCGCAGCCTGTTAATCTTGGCGGTCACGTTGTCCCGGACGGCTTCCGCACCCATATCCAGGGAGTGGATTCCGCAGCGGGCAAGCCCGCCAAACGCCAGTCAAATGAACGCACCCGCCAAAATCACCACCTCACAGATCCGCAGCGATTTCCTCGAGTTCTTCAAGGGGAAGGGCCATACCATCGTGCCGTCGGCGCCGCTCGTGCCAGGCAACGATCCGACCCTGCTGTTCACCAACTCCGGCATGGTGCAGTTCAAGGACGTGTTCCTGGGTGCCGAGAAGCGCAGCTATACCCGCTGCGCGGACGTGCAGCGCTGCCTGCGCGCCGGCGGCAAGCACAACGATCTCGATGCGGTCGGCTATACCGCGCGCCACCACACCTTCTTCGAGATGCTGGGCAACTGGTCCTTCGGCGACTACTTCAAGAAGGAAGCCATCGCCTGGGCGTGGGAACTGCTGACCACGGTCTGGAAGCTGCCGCCCGAGCGGCTGCTGGTCACCGTCTACCACAACGACGACGAGGCCTACGCGCTCTGGCGCGACATGATCGGCCTGCCGCCCGAGCGCATCGTGCGCATCGGCGACAACAAGGGCGCTCCATACGCCTCTGACAATTTCTGGCAGATGGCCGATACCGGCCCCTGCGGTCCCTGCACCGAGATCTTCTACGACCACGGCGCGCACATAGCCGGTGGCCCTCCCGGCTCGCCCGACGAGGACGGCGACCGCTACATCGAGATCTGGAACCTGGTGTTCATGCAGTTCGACCGCCAGCCCGACGGCACCCTGGTGCCGCTGCCGGCGCCGTGCGTGGATACCGGCATGGGCCTGGAGCGCCTGGCGGCGATCCTGCAGCACGTGCACAGCAACTACGAGATCGATCTGTTCCAGGTGTTGATCCGCAAGGCGGCGGAGCTGACCGGCACCTCCGACCTGGAGAACAAGTCGCTGCGGGTGATCGCCGACCACATCCGCGCCTGCGCCTTCCTGATCGTCGACGGCGTGCTGCCGTCCAACGAGGGCCGCGGCTACGTGCTGCGGCGGATCATCCGCCGTGCCCTGCGCCATGGCTGGATGCTGGGTGTGCGCCAGCCGTTCTTCTACAAGATGGTGGGCACGCTGTCCGAGCTGATGGGCCAAGCCTATCCGGAACTGCCGGCGGCCCAGGCGACGGTGGAGAAGGCGCTGCGGGCCGAGGAGGAGCGTTTTGCCGAGACGCTCGACGCCGGCATGAAGATCTTCGACGAGATCGCCGCGCATGCCGGCGGCACCATTCCCGGCGCCGATGCCTTCCGCCTCTACGACACCTACGGTTTCCCCGTGGACCTGACCGCCGACATCGCGCGCGAACGCGGCATGGACGTGGACATGGCCGGATTCGAGGCCGCGATGGAACACCAGCGCGAAACCGCGCGCGCGGCCGGCAAGTTCAGTGGCGGCACCACGCTGCCGGCCGAGCTGGTCGCCAAGCTGGCGCCGACGCTGTTCCTCGGCTACGAGACGCTGAGCGCCGACGACATGAAGGTAGTCGCCCTGCTCAAGGACGGGCGACCGGTCGATTCGGTAGGCGAGGGCGACGAGGCCATCGTCTTCACCGACAGGACGCCGTTCTATGCCGAATCCGGTGGCCAGGTCGGTGATACCGGCACACTGGAAGGCGCCGGCGCATCGTTAACGGTCGGCGATACCCACAAGTTCGCCGGCCAGTTCCATGGCCACGTCGGCCAGCTGGCCCGTGGCACCCTGCGCGTCGGCGATACCCTGGCCGGCAAGGTCGACGATGTACGCCGCGCCGCGATCGTGCTGAACCATTCGGCCACCCATCTGCTGCATGCGGCGCTGCGGGAAGTGCTGGGCACCCACGTGCAGCAGAAGGGGTCGCTGGTCGCGCCCGACCGCCTGCGCTTCGACTTCTCGCATTTCCAGCCGCTCACCGAGCAGGAGCTGGCGCTGGTCGAGCGCAAGGTCAACCAGGAAGTACGCGCGAACCTGCCGGTCGACGTGTTGCACATGGGCATGCAGGAAGCGCTCGATTTCGGCGCCATGGCGCTGTTCGGCGAGAAGTACGGCGAGAACGTGCGCGTACTGAAGATGGGCGACTACTCGACCGAGCTGTGCGGCGGCACCCACGTGCGCCGCACCGGCGACATCGGCCTGTTCAAGATCACCAGCGAAGGCGGCGTGTCCGCCGGCGTGCGCCGCATCGAGGCGATGACCGGGCAGGGTGCTCTGGACCACGTGTCCGGCGAGGAACAGCAACTGCGCGAGGCGGCATCCATCATGGGCGGCACCGCCGGCGAAGTGGCCGACAAGGTCCGTCAGCTGGGCGAGCGGCAGAAGCGGCTGGAGCGCGAGCTGGAGTCGCTCAAGGCCAAGCTCGCCTCCGGCGCCACCGCCGACCTGGCGGGCTCGGCCGTCGAGGTCGAGGGCATCAAGGTGCTGTCGGCCAAGCTGGAGGGCTTCGACGCCAAGGCATTGCGCGAGGCCGTGGATCGCCTGAAGCAGCAACTGGGCGATGCCGTGATCCTGCTGGCGGGCGGGCACGACGGCAAGGTCGCGCTGGTCGCAGGGGTGAATGGCAGCCCAATGGGCAAGGTCAAGGCCGGGGAACTGATCGCCCATGTCGCCGGTCAGATTGGAGGCAAGGGCGGCGGCCGCCCGGATCTCGCCCAGGGTGGTGGCGAGGACGGGCCCGCCCTTGCCCTTGCGCTCCAGCAGGTGCCGGATTGGGTGCGCCAGCATCTTCAAAGAGTGTGAAACACGCCACAAAGCCTTGCTGGCTGGCACCTCCTGCCATTAACATCGTTCGTCTTTCCCCTGACTTGCATGCCCGTTGGCCGGGCATCGTGTCCGAGGGGAGCTCACCGGTTTCTGGAGATTTTGAAAAATGTTGATCCTGACTCGCCGTGTAGGCGAAACCCTGATGATCGGCGACTCGGTCACTGTGACCGTGCTCGGCGTGAAGGGGAACCAGGTGCGTATCGGCATCACCGCGCCGAAGGACGTGGCTGTGCACCGCGAGGAAATCTATCAGCGCATCCAGCGCGGCGAGGAGCCGACGTCGACTGGCGCTGCCGCAGACGATCACTCCGAGGACTGAAAAGGGTTTACCTCAGACCCCTTTACCCGGTATTCTTCGCGCCCGGTCGCAAGATTCAATCGACCGGCAGAAATCCCCGGAGTGATGCCCGAGTGGCTGAAGGGGCTCCCCTGCTAAGGGAGTATAGGGTCAAAAGCTCTATCGAGGGTTCGAATCCCTCTCACTCCGCCAGTTTGAAAAAGCCGCTGATTTCAGCGGCTTTTTTCTTGTGCGGCGAACCGGGCCACGAGTGGCCATGAGGATGTCGGGGATCTTCAATCGCCTGCTGCAGCGCCGGGAAGCGCTGGCCGGCCTGCCATGCGTACGCCTTTGCCTATGCCGCTATGTCGTCGCGCCGTGTTCGATGGTGTTCGCTCTGCATGGGCGCAGCTCGACAGCATATGCGGATGCATGCCCGGACGTGGATACCTGATTCCTGTGCCCAATGCCGGCTTGTGCGCAGCAGGGTGGGGACGCGGTCGGTCCGCCTCGTGCTCTTGCAGGGAAGGGTAGGGGTAGTGGGTTGATCCTGCCGCGCATACGAGCCGAATTCGGCTTGCACTCGAGTGTTGCGGCGACAGATCGGAAGGTGGAAAACAAAAAACGCCGAGGCAGGCTCGACGTTTTCTGAAAAACTGGTGCGCCCGGAGAGATTCGAACTCCCGACCGCCTGGTTCGTAGCCAGGTACTCTATCCAACTGAGCTACGGGCGCGCTGTGAGGAGCGGAATTATGCGGATCCGAAGCGGATGCGTCAATCCTTTCCGAAGCGGGATGAGATGCCGGAAGCGCATCGCGGACAGTGCGGTGGACCGGGGGCTTCCTATCCGCACCATCGGGAAAGGGAAGTCGCGAATACGGATTGTGGCGAAACATCGTCTCCAATGTGGTCTGCATTTGATTAGCCACGCCTCGTGCCCTTAGGAGGTGTTTCGTCGCCGGCCAGCTACCCTTGGCCGCCCGTGGAGGGCGGACGATCGGCCTTCCCGGCCGGGCATCATGTTCGCCTCCGGCG
>JAFADB010000118.1 GCA_023425225.1 Pseudomonadota bacterium | reverse complement strand
CGAGGCCTGCGAGGCGGCGCCGCTGCCGGCGGCCGCGGCCGATGCCGCCGATGCCTGGCTGGCGCGCGCGTCGGCCAGCTGGCGCAGCTTCTGCTCGGCCAGCCGGGCGTCGCGCTCGGCCTGCTCGCGGCGCTTGCGGATGTCGGCCAGCTTCTTCTCGCGCTCGGCCTGCTCGGCCGCCTGTGCCTTCTGCTGAGCGATCCGCTTCTGCTCTTCTTCCTGTTGCCTGGCCAGGCGCTGCTTCTGCTCGGCCTCCTCCTGCCGCTTGCGCTCGGTCAGGTCGATCTGCTCCTGGCGGCGCTTGGCTTCCTGCTCCTGGCGGGCCTTCTCCTGCGAGATGGCCATGGCGCTCACGCGCTCCTGCTCGACGGTATCGGGCTGGGCCACGCGCTCCTGCGCCTGCGATTGCTGCGGCGTCGTCGCATCCTGCGGCCGCGGCTCGGGGACCGGCTGCGGCGGCGGCACGGTGTCCTCGGGGGCGGGCTCGGGCAGCGGCTCGGGTTCGGGCGCGGCGACCGGCTCGGCCGCCTCCGGGGTCTGGCTCAGCGCGCGGCGCGCAGCGCGCGCCTCGGACGCGGATACGTCCATGCTGGCCTCGATGGTCGGATCGCCCGCGGCCGGCTCGACGTGCCGCTGCGGCGACCACAGCCAGGCGCCGACCAACACCGCCAGCACCAGCAGGTGCACCAGCAGGGCCAGCACGAATGGCCGGCCCCAGCCCTCGTCCTGGCGCAGTTGCAGCGGCAGCGCGTCAGCGTGCATTGCCGCCCGCGTCGGAAATCAGGCCGACCTTCTCGACCTTGGCCGCCTTCAGCGCGTCCAGCGCGTCCATCACCTTCTGGTACGGCACCTGGCGGTCGGCAGCGACGATGACGCGGGCGTCCTTGTCCTGGGTCACGATGGCCGCCAGGCGCTGCTCGAGCTGGTCGCGGTCCATCGCCTGCGGCGACTTGGCATCGGGCAGCTTGAGCGCGAGCAGGCCGTCGGCGTTCACCGTCACCACGATCGGATCCTGCCGGCTTTCCAGCGCCTTGGCGCGGGAATTGGGCAGCTCCACGTCGATGCTCAGGGTCAGCAGCGGCGCGGTGACCATGAAGATGATCAGCAGCACCAGCATCACGTCGATGTACGGCACGACGTTGATCTCGGACTTGAGCTTGCGGCGCTTGCGATGGGAAATGGTGGAGATCATCACACGAGCTTCCTGTTCAATCCCCGCACATGGATGTGCGGGCTCTTGCGAGGGATTCGCATCAATCCTCGCCGCCGCTCTGGCGCTGCAGGATCGAGCTGAACTCGTCGGCAAAGGTCTCGTAGCGCATCGCCAGGCGTTCGACCCGGTTGGTGAAACGGTTGAACGCCCAGGTCGCCGGGATCGCCACGAACAGGCCGATGGCGGTGGCGAACAGCGCCTCGGAGATGCCCGGCGCCACCGAGGCGATGCCGGCCTGCTCGCCACTGCTGACCATGTCGTGCATGGTCACCATGATGCCGAACACGGTGCCGACCAGGCCCACGTACGGGGCGTTGGAGCCGATGTTGGCCAGCAGCTCGATGTTGCGCTCCAGCTGCCCCACCTCGCGGTTGTAGGTGGCGCGCATGGCGCGCTGGGCGCCCTCGAGCTGGGCGTCGGCATCGACGCGGCGGCGGTCGCGCAGCCGGGTGAACTCGCGGAAGCCGGCCTCGAAGATGGCCTCCAGCCCGGTCACCACGCGGTTGCGGTCGGCCGCGGCGGCGTAGAGCTTGCCCAGGTCGGCGCCGGACCAGAAGCGGTTCTCGAACTCGTCGGCCTCGCGGTTGGCCTGCTTGAACACCCGCGCCTTGCGGAAAATGATCACCCAGCTGATGAACGAGCCGACCAGCAGCAGCAGCACGATCAGCTTGACCGGCAGGCTGGCGCGCACGATCAGGTCCAGGTAGTTGATGCCGCCGTGGGAGACGGCCGTGCTCGCGGTCTGCGCGGCGGCACTGGTGACGTCCTGCGGCAGCGCTTCCACCACCGTGTCCTGCAGGGCCAGGAGCATTGCGATCATCCGTTGGTTTCCTCAGTAATCGGATTCGGTTGTTTCAAGGGACTTGAGCGTGTCGTGCAACGCGTCGTCCATGCCGCGCGGCCGGAAATTGTGCGCCGAAAGCGCCGCCACTTTCACCTCGGCGGCCAGCAGCAGTTCACCTTCGCGGCGTACCGACTGGGCGAACACCAGGCTGGCGCGCTTGCACCGGGCAAGCGCGACGGTCACGTCCAGGACATCGTCCAGCCGTGCCGGCTTGAGGAAGTCCAGGCGCATCGAGCGCACCGCGAACACCAGGTCGTGTTCCAGGCGCATGCGTTCCTGTCCGTACCCCAGTGCCCGCATCCACTCGGTGCGCGCGCGCTCCATGAAGGCCACGTAGCGCGCGTGGTAGACCACCCCGCCGGCGTCGGTATCTTCCCAGTACACGCGTGTCGGCCAACTGAACCGTGGCTCAATTTCCATCGTCATGCTCCGCGAACAGGTCCGCAGCCGGGGCCTTGGGCTTGAGCCCCAGGTGCAGGTAGGCCTTGCGGGTGGCCATGCGCCCGCGTGCCGTGCGCACCAGGAAGCCCTGCTGGATCAGGTAGGGCTCGACCACGTCCTCCAGCGTGCCGCGCTCCTCCGACAGCGAGGCGGCCAGCGATTCGACCCCCACCGGGCCGCCGTCGAAGTGGTCGACGATGGTGCGCAGCATGCGCCGGTCGAGCTCGTCGAAGCCTTCCGGGTCGACCTTGAGCATGGCCATGGCCGCCTGCGCCACCGCGCTGTCGATGTGGCCGCCGGCCCTGACCTGGGCGTAGTCGCGCACCCGCCGCAGCAGCCGGTTGGCGATGCGCGGGGTGCCGCGCGCGCGGCGGGCGATCTCGCCGGCGCCGTCGGCGCTGCAGTCGATGCCCAGGATCGTCGCCGAGCGGCGCACGATCCGGGTCAGTTCCTCGGGCGAGTAGAACTCCAGCCGCTGGACGATGCCGAAGCGGTCGCGCAGCGGCGCGGTCAGCAGGCCGGCGCGGGTGGTGGCGCCGATCAGGGTGAACGGCGGCAGGTCGATCTTGATCGAGCGCGCGGCCGGGCCCTCGCCGATCATGATGTCGATCTGGAAGTCCTCCATCGCCGGGTACAGGACCTCCTCGACCACCGGCGAGAGGCGGTGGATCTCGTCCACGAACAGCACGTCGTGCGGCTGCAGGTTGGTCAGCAGCGCCGCCAGGTCGCCGGCCTTCTCGATCACCGGGCCGGAGGTGACGCGCAGGTTCACCCCCAGCTCGTTGGCGATGACGTGGCTGAGGGTGGTCTTGCCCAGGCCGGGCGGGCCGAAGATCAGCACGTGGTCGAGCGCATCGCCGCGGGCCCTGGCGGCCTCGATGTAGATCGACAGCTGCTCGCGCACCGGCTGCTGGCCGAGATAGTCGTCCAACCGCTTGGGCCGGATGCTGGCCTCGACCGCGTCGTCCTCGCCGGTGGCGTTGCTGCCGATGATGCGTTCGCTGGTCATGCGTGATGTGGGGTGGAAGGCCGCAAAAGGCTAGCAGGATCGCGCCTCGACAGGTGAGACGCGATCAGGCGCCGGTCAGATCTCCACCTGCGCCCCCAGCTCGACCAGGCGGTTGCCCGGGATGCGGAAGAAGCCGGTGGCCGGGGCCGCGTTGCGGTGCATGAGCGCGAACAGCTTGTCGCGCCACACCGGCATGCCGCGCTTGGCGCTGGCCACCACGGTCTCGCGGCTGGCGAAATAGGTGGTGTCCATCGGATCGAAGGTGATGCCGCCGCGGTCGCACGAGCGGGTCAGCGCCAGCGGCACGTCCGGGGTCTCCATGAAGCCGAAGCGCACGATCACCCGGTAGAAGTCGTCGCCGATGGACTCGATCTTCAGCCGCTGCCGGGCGCTGGCGTACGGCACTTGCAGGGTTTCCACGTTGAGGAACACGTTGCGCTCGTGCAGCACCTTGTTGTGCTTGAGGTTGTGCATCAGCGCGTGCGGCACCACCATCGGGTCGGCGGTCAGGAACACCGCCGTGCCCGGCACGCGCACCGGCGGCGCCAGCATCAGCCCGGGCAGGAAGCTGTCGATGCGGATGCCGTCCTTGCGGATCTCCTCGCGCAGCAGCTGGCGGCCGCGGCGCCAGGTCCGCATCATCGTGAACACCACCACGCCCAGCACCAGCGGGAACCACGCCCCCTGCAGGATCTTGGCGCCGTTGGCGACGACGAAGGCCAGCTCGATGACGAAGAACACCACACACAGCGGCAGCACCCAGCGCCGCCACTTCGGCCAGAGCGCGCGCGCCACCAGCACCAGCAGCAGGGTGTCGATCAGCATCGTCAGCGACACCGAGATGCCGTAGGCGACCGCCAGGTTGGCCGAGCTGCGGAACACCAGCACCAGCGAGATCACCAGCACCGCCAGCAGCCAGTTGATGCCCGGCACGTAGATCTGGCCGATGGTGGAGTGCGAGGTGTGCTTGATCAGCATGCGCGGGATGTAGCCCAGCTGCATGGCCTGGCGCGCCACCGAGAACGCGCCGGTGATCACTGCCTGCGAGGCGATCACCGCCGCCAGCGTGGCCAGCACGATCATCGGATACAGCGCCCACGCCGGCACCGCCTCGAAGAACGGGTTCTTCACCGAGGTCGGGTGGTTGAGCACCAGCGCGCCCTGCCCCAGGTAGTTCAGCACCAGGCACGGCAACACGAAGAAATACCAGGCATGGCGGATGGGCTGGGCGCCGAAATGGCCCATGTCGGCGTACAGCGCCTCGCCGCCGGTCACCGCCAGCACCACCGCGCCGAGGATGAAGATGCCGTGCCAGCCGTGGTCGAGGAAGAAGCGCACCGCCCACCAGGGGTTGAACGCCTTGAGCACCTCGGGGGCGTCGATGATGTTCCACAGCCCCACCGCCGCCAGGGCCAGGAACCACACCGTGGTGATCGGCCCGAACACCCGGCCGACCTTGGCGCTGCCGAAGCGCTGGGCCATGAACACCAGCACCAGCACCACCACGGTGATCGGCACCACGAACGCGTGCAGGCCGGGCGCGGCGATCTCCAGGCCCTCGACCGCGCTCATCACCGAGATCGCCGGGGTTATCACTCCGTCGCCGAAGAACAGCGAGGCGCCGAAGATGCCCAGCACGCCGACCACGTAGGCCGAGCGCGAACCGTGGCGCAGGGTGCGCTGGGCCAGTGCCATCAGCGCCATGATGCCGCCCTCGCCCTCGTTGTCGGCACGCATGATGATGGTCACGTACTTGAGCGTGACCACGATCATCAGCGCCCAGAACGCCAGCGACAGCACGCCCAGCACCGTGTCGTGGTCGCTGGCCAGGCCGTAGTGCGGCGAGAACGCCTCCTTGATGGTGTACAGCGGGCTGGTGCCGATGTCGCCGAACACCACGCCGATGGCGCCGATGACCAGGGCCATGCGGCTGCCATGCGGGGCATGGCCCGGAGCCGGGGAAGCGGGAGTGGTGGGGGAAGACATGAGGGACTCAGGTTATCGCCGGGGCGCGTGAAGGGCACGCGCGCGACGGCTTCAGCGCAGGGCGGCCTGCAGGGCCTTGCGGATGACCGTGGCGACGTCGTCGCCCTCGCCGCCGGCATCGCGCGCCATGCGCGCCGCCTCGGCCGGCTTGTAGCCCAGCTGCTGCAGCGCCACCGTGGCCTCCGATACCGGGTCGTTGCCGAGCTGGCTGCTGATCGGCGCGCCGCCGCCGAACTGGTCGGCGCGGTCGCGCAGCTCCACCACCATGCGCTCGGCGGTCTTCTTGCCGATGCCGGGAATGCGGGTCAGCGCGGTGACGTCGCCGGCCTGCACCAGCCGCGCGAACTCGTCCACGCTCACCCCCGACAGCACCGCCAGGGCGATCTTGGCGCCGATGCCGGACACCCGCTGCACGTCGCGGAACAGCCTGCGCTCGCCTTCGCGCAAGAAGCCGTACAGCGACACGCTGTCCTCCTTCTGCGCGTAGTGGGTGAACAGGGTGACCTCGCGGCCCAGGTCGGGCAGGTCGTAGAAGGTGCTCATCGGCGTTTCCAGCTCGTAGCCGACGCCGCCGACGTCGATCACCAGCCACGGCGGCTGCTTGTAGGCCAGGATGCCGCGCAGGCGTCCGATCATGGGTCAGTCCTCGTCATTTGCGGCCCCAGGCCTGCTTGGTGTCCACGCCCAGCCGGCGCGCGGTCGCGCGCACGTGGGCGTGGGTGATGGCCACCGCCAGCGCATCGGCGGCGTCGGCCTGCAACTTGCCCTGCAGGTTGAGCATGACCCCGACCATGTGCTGCACCTGCACCTTGTCCGCCCCGCCCTTGCCGACCACCGCCAGCTTGATCTCCTTGGCGGCGTACTCGTGCACCGGCAGGTCGCACATCACCACCGCGCAGATCGCCGCGCCGCGGGCCTGGCCGAGCTTGAGCGCCGAGATCGCGCTCTTGCCCATGAACACCTGCTCGATCGCCACCTCGTCGGGGCGGTATTCCTCGATCAGCGCGTGCAGCCCCTGCGCCAGCAGCTTGAGCCGCCGGGCGAAGTCCTCCGCGCCCAGCAGCACCAGCGGCGTGTGGTGGACATGGCGGGTGCGCCCGGCATCATCGATGTCGATGATGCCCACGCCGGTGCGCTGGGAACCGGGATCGATGCCGAGGATGCGGGTCATGGCATCGGCCGTCGGGAAGGCAGGCAGCGGCCCGCCACCCGCTCAGGCACCTTCCAGCGAGCCCTGGTCGACGTTGGAATACACGTCCTGCACGTCGTCCAGGTCGTCCAGCAGATCCAGCAGCTTGCGCACCTGCTGGGCGGTGTCGCCATCGACGGCGATGTCGTTGTCGGCGCGGAAGGTGACCTCGGCATGGTCCGGCGCCAGGCCGGCCGCGTCCATCGCGTCCTTGACCGTACCGAACGACTCCGGCGAGGTGATCACGTCGATCGCGCCGTCCTCCGGGTACACCACCACGTCGTCGGCACCGGCCTCGATCGCCGCCTCGGTGATCTTCTCCTCGTCGGCACCGGCGTCGTAGCTGAGCACGCCCAGGCGCTTGAACATGAACGCCACCGAGCCCTCGGTGCCCATGTTGCCGCCGCACTTGGAGAAGGCGTGGCGCACGTCGGCCACGGTGCGCACGCGGTTGTCGGTCAGGCAGTCCACGATTACCGCCACGCCGCCGGGGGCGTAGCCCTCGTAGCGCACTTCCTCGTACTCGACGCCTTCCAGTTCGCCGGTGGCCTTCTTGATCGCGCGCTCGATCACGTCCTTGGTCATGTTCGAGGACAGGCCCTTGTCCACCGCCGCGCGCAGCCGCGGGTTGTTGGCCGGGTCGCCGCCACCGGCGCGCGCGGCGACGCCGATCTCGCGGATGATCTTGGTGAAAATCTTGCCGCGCTTGGCATCGGAGGCGTTTTTGCGTGCCTCGATCGACGGACCTCTACCCATGGCTGTTTCCTGGATGCTGCTTGAATGACAAGGGGCGGATTTTACCCGATCCCCGCCCCAGCCCGTTGATCGGGGTCAACGCGCGGTCAACCGGCCTGGAAGCGGCCATGGCGCAGGAACGCCAGCGTCTGCCGCGCCGCCTGTGGCGAAAACGCCAGCCCGCTGTGGCTGGCCGGCACCACGCAGTGGTCGGCCAGCCCGTCCAGCCGGGTCTCCTCCAGGGCCACGGTTCCGTCGGACGGCCCGCCTGGTTCCGCGAACAGACGCCCGATGCCGCGCGGCACGCTGCCGGCGACCATGCCCACTGCCGCCCCGCCCGACCACGCATCGAGTCCGCGCATCAGCAACGGGGCGCTGCGCCCCAGCGCCCAGCCGCACCATTGCGCACCGGCCACCGCGCAGGCCACCCGGCTGCCGCGCAGCGGGCTCCCCAGGCATACGACCCTGTCCACCGGCAATCCGGGTTCGCGCCGCAACGCCTCCAGCGCCACCAGCCCGCCCAGGCTGTGCCCGACCAGCGCGACCGGGGCATCGGCGTGGCGCAGCCGCCGCCGCAAGGCCTCCACCGCCGCGTCCGGCCCGGCGAGCGCGCCGTAGTAGCCGAACGTATGCGCATCGAACCCCTGGCGACGCAGCTGCCCGGCCAAGGGCGCCATCCACCAGCGCGGGTTGAGCACGCCATGCAACAGCAGCACCTGGCCGGCCATCGCCACGCTCCTAGCCGGGCCCGCGGCGCAGGATGAACTCCAGGTCGCGCATACGGCCGACCGGGAACTCGTAGGTGCCAACCTGCTCGAAACCGTGGCGGGCATAGAAGCGCTGGGCGCCGAAGTTCTGCGACCACACGCCGATCCACAGCGTGCGCGGCCCGTCGCGCAGCAGCCACTGCATCGCCGCGTCGAACAGGCGACCGCCCAGGCCCGCGTTCTGGTGGCTGCGCAGCAGGTATAACCGCTTCAGCTCGCCGTCGCCGGGGCTTACCTGCGGGTGCGGCAGGCCGCAGGGGCCGGCGGCCGCATGGCCTACCGCCACGCCGTCGTCCTCCAGCAGCCAGATCGCATAGTCCGGGTGCGCCAGCACGATGCGCGAACGCTCCACCGCATAGCTCTCGGCAAGGAAGCTGCGCAGGTCCTCGTCCGGGTACAGGTGTCCGAAGGTCTCGGTGAAGGTGCGCGCGGCCAGCGCCGATACGGTCTCGGCATCGGCCGGGCCGGCGCGGCGGATCGTGCAGGTCATGTCATGCGTCTCCATCCGGCCCCTCTTCCTCCCCGCGCGGCTGTCCCTTCAGCAAAACACGAATCCATTCCCTCCCCCACGGGGGAAGCGGCCCGAAGAACCCGCCGCGGGCTCGATCCGGAGACGGATGGGGGTTGCCGGAAGCATGGGAAAGCCACAGCAAAGGCCTCCCATCCGGCACCGCCACCTTCCCCCGAAAAGGGGGCCGTGGCCCCGCAAGCGGGAGAAGGAAGCGGGCCCGACGTGCCGTGCCGGACCGGCATCGATGCCATCCGTCAGGCCGCCGCGATCACTCCGGCTTCCTGGGCCGCACCTGCACGTGCACCTCGGCCAGCTGCGCGTCCGGGATCGGCGACGGCGCGCCGGTCATCAGGCACTGCGCGGAGGTGGTCTTGGGGAACGGGATCACGTCGCGGATCGACTCGGTGCCGGCCATCAGCGCGGCGATGCGGTCGATGCCGAAGGCGATGCCGCCGTGCGGCGGGGCGCCGTAGTTGAGCGCGTCGAGCAGGAAGCCGAACTTGGCGCGCGCCTCCTCGGCACCGATGCCGAGCAGTTCGAACACCGCGCTCTGCATCTCCGGACGGTGGATGCGGATCGAGCCACCACCGATCTCGTTGCCGTTGAGCACCATGTCGTAGCCGCGCGACACCGCCGTCTTCGCGTGCTCGCGCAACTGCGCGATGTCGTCCACCGCCGGCGCGGTGAAAGGATGGTGCAGGGCCACGTAGCGCTGCTCGGCCTCGTCCCACTCGAACATCGGGAAGTCGGTGACCCAAAGCGGCCGCCAGCCTTCGGCGACCCGCCCGAACTCGCGGCCGGCCTTGAGCCGCAGCGCGCCCATGAAGTCGGACACGGTGTTGTACTTGCCGGCACCGAAGAACACGATGTCGCCGTTGCCGGCGCCGACATGGCCGAGCAGCGCGGCGAAGGCGTCATCGGAGAAGAACTTGGCGATCGGCGAGCTGACCTCGCCGTTCTCGCCCAGCTTGACGTAGGCCAGGCCCTTGGCACCGAACTTGGCCGCATGCGCGGCGTAGTCGTCGATGTGCTTGCGCGACAGGCTGGCGCCGCCGGGGATGCGCAGCGCCGCCACGCGCCCTTCCGGGTCGGCCGCGGCGTCGGTGAACACCTTGAACTCGCTGCCGCGCACCTGCGTGGCCACGTCGATCAGCTCCAGGTCGATGCGCAGGTCCGGCTTGTCCGAACCGTAGCGGCGCATCGCCTCGGCCCAGGTCATGCGCGGGAACGGGTCAGCCAGCTCGGCGCCGATGACCTGCTTGAATACGTGGCGGATCATGCCTTCCACCGTGTCCTGGATGTCGCGCTCCTGGACGAAGGCGAACTCCATGTCCAGCTGGGTGAACTCCAGCTGGCGGTCGGCGCGCAGCGCCTCGTCGCGGAAGCAGCGCGCGATCTGGTAGTAGCGGTCGAAGCCGGCGATCATCAGGATCTGCTTGAATAGCTGCGGGCTCTGCGGCAGCGCGTAGAACTCGCCCTCGTGCATGCGTGCCGGCACCAGGAAGTCGCGCGCGCCCTCGGGCGTGGCCTTGGTCAGGATCGGCGTCTCGATGTCCTGGAAGTCGCGCTCGTCCAGCCAGCGGCGCAGCGCCCGCACCAGCTTGATGCGGGTGCGCTGCATACGCTGCATCTCCGGACGGCGCAGGTCCAGGTAGCGGTAGCGCAGGCGGGTTTCCTCGGTGGGGTTCTCGTGGGCGTGGAACGGCAGCGGCGCGGCCTTGTTGAGCACGGTGATGCGGGTGGCGATCACCTCCACCTTGCCGCTGCGCAGCTTGTCGTTGACCGACTCTCGCGCGCGCACCACGCCCTCGACCTGCAGCACGTCCTCGTAGCCCAGGCTGGCGGCCACCGCGAACACCTCGGCGTTGGAGGGCTCCACCGTCACCTGGACGATGCCCTCGTGGTCGCGCAGGTCGATGAAGCACACGCCGCCGAGGTTGCGGGCGACATCGGTCCAGCCGGCCAGGGTGACGGTTTGCCCGATCAGGGTCTCGTCGACCAGGCCGCAGTAATGGGTACGCATGGGGTAAAGCTCCGCAGGGGGTTGGCGCGGGTGGCGCCGGCAAGCCGGATATTCTGCGGCGGGCGGCGGATGGGGGCAAATCGCGCCCGCTCATCTTTTCTTAATTTCCCGCCGGGCCAAATGGCAGCCACCCAACCACAGGAAGACCGTCCATGGCCACACCGCGCCTTTCCCTGCTCGTCCTGCTGGCGCTCGGCGCGGCGGCAGCGGGCCTGTCGGCCCACGCGCAGCCGGCGCGCGGCGGGTACCAGGGCAACGGCGGCACCGTGCGCTGCGAGAGCAACGACCGCCGCGAGCGCAGCTGCACCACGCCTTGGCGCAGCGCGCGACTGGTACGCCAGCTGTCGAGCGCGCAATGCGTGGAAGGCAGCAGCTGGTACTCGCGCCAGGGCGAGATCCACGTGCGCAACGGCTGCCGCGGCGAGTTCGCCGAGGCCCGCGGCAACGGCTCCCGCGGCAACGGCTGGGGCCCGGCGCGCCGCGGCAACAGCGGCTATGCGGTGACCTGCTCCAGCGACGACAACCGCATGCGCACCTGCGCCTGGGACCGTCGCCAGGGCCGGCCCTACGTGATCCAGCAACTGTCCAAGACCCGCTGCGTCGAAGGCCGCACCTGGGGCATCCGCGGCACCGACCTGTGGGTCAACGACGGCTGCCGGGCCCGGTTCGGCGTGCGCTGACCCGACCGGCGCGGCATCGGAGCGACAAGCGCATGCGGCCCGCGGAGCCGGCTCCGCGGGCCGACCTTGGCAGGAACCGCGAACCGCCCTCAGTCCAGGGCGCCCCACGGCGCCGGCGGCAGCGCCACCGGCCGCGACAGGTCGAACTCCACCTGGAACAGGCGCCCGTCCGGCCGGCTCAGTTCGTACAGGAAGCGCTTGCGCGGCTCGACTTCCATCACCCAGGTGTTGCGCACCGAGGCGATGGAACCCTCGCGTTCGAACAGGGCCACGGATTCGGCATCGACCGGGAACTCCTGGCGCACCGCGGTGCCCGCCGCGCGGCTGTCGCCGCCATACCGGGTCAGCACGTCCTCGCTGCCGTCGGCGTGCCGGTGATCGTGCTTGAGGCGCAGGCCGCCCCCGGTACGGGTCAGCACCCAGGTGCGCGAATGGTCATCGCCCACGTGGAAGGGCACGCGCAGCTCCCGCTCAGGCGCATCGCAGCCGCGCACGTGCATCACCAGCGGCTTGCCCTCGAACGGATCGGGCGCGGCGGTGGCCGGTTCGTTGGCGACGATGCGGCCGGCGAAGGCCTGGCCGCAATGGGCGGCGATCGCAGCCATGAAGCGATCGGCCGGCTGCGTCTGCGTGGTGGCCCGCGCGGCGGAGACGGGAAAGGCAAAGGCCGCGACGAGCAGGGGAAACGCGCATGTCTTCATGCCGCCAAGCTAGCGATGCGGCATGGAACGATCAAGCCGGCGTCGCGGCGACCTGCGCCGGGCGGCCGTCTAGCCCGCGGTCTTTTCCGCCGCGGGGGCCTTCCCGGCGTTGTCGGTCTTGGCGGGCGCTGCCGTCTCCGCCGGCTTCGCCTCGCCCGACGATCCGCTCTCGGCCAGGTTGTGCTTCTTCTCGCCGGCCGACTTGAAGTCGGTCTCGTACCAGCCGCTGCCGGCCAGGCGGAAGGCCGGTGCGGTGACCTGCCGCTTCACGGCATGGGCGCTGCAGGCCGGGCACACCTCGGGATCGGGGGCGGACATCTTCTGCAGGCGGTCGAAGCTGTGGCCGCAGGCGGTGCATTTGAACGCGTAGATGGGCATGGGAAGTGAGGAGCTGGGAAACTGACGGAGCGCAAGGTGGGGACGGCCGGCGCGATTTCAATGTGGCCGTCCCGTCGGGGCACCGCCCCTATCCGCCTCCCTCGGGCCACGGCACGCGCGGCGTTCCCCCGCGCCTCATCGCTTCCCTCGTTGCCCCGCGGACCGTCTTCGACCATGCCACGCGGGGCGACGCCGCGTCCGCTCAGTCCCTGAGGAAATACTCCACCGTCGTCACCACCCGCACGGTCTTGACCTGCGGGCTGCCGCGGTCGCGGTCGCTGATCGAGACCACGCCCTGGTTGGCGCTGCGGATGCCGCCCAGCCGGGCGCCGGAGTCCTTGGCGAACTGCTCGGCCGACTTGCGCGCGTTGGCGGTGGCCTCGGCGATCAGCTCGGGCTTGATGTCGTTGAGTTTGGTGAACTCGAACGCCGGGCCGCCGTCGTCGCTGCTGTTGAGCATCACGCCCTTGGCGACGATCTCACCGCTGCGGCGCAGCACCGCCATCGCCTCGGCGACCTTGGCGGTACGCAGGGTGACGGTGTTGGAGTAGCGGTAGCGTTCGGGCGGACGATTGTCGCCGTAGGAATAGGCCCAGCGGTCCTCCAGCCGCGGCGGCGACACCACCACCTCGTCGTCGCCGAAGCCGGCACCGGTCAGGAACGCGCGCACCGTGGCGGTATTGGCGTCCAGTTGCGTCTGCACCGCGGCCAGGTCGTTGCCGCCCACCGTCTGCGAAAGCGGCCACACCACCAGGTCGGCATCGACGATGCGCTCGGCCGAGCCCTTGACGGTGACGTAGCGGTCGGCGGTGCGCAGGTGCGCCATGCCGCTGGCGGCGAACCAGCCGGCGCCGGCCAGGCCGAGCGCGATCAACAGGGCGGCGACGATGCGGCCGGCGCGGGAACGGACTTCCATGCGGGCAACTCCGGGACAGGAACTGCGCGCAAGCATAGCGTGGCGACGCGGCGTCGCCGGGTGAAGAATACGGCCGCGACGCCGCGCGCTTCAGGCGCCTTCGGCCAGCTCCAGCCAGGCCTGCTCGGCACGCTCCAGGTCCTGCGCGGCGGACTCCCGTGCACGGCCGAGGGCGGCCATCTTCTCCGCATCGGCGTAGTGCGCCGGGTCGGACAGCTGCCGGTCCAGCTCGGCCAGCACCGATTCCAGTTCGCCCACGCGCTGCTCGGCCTGCGCCAGCTTGTGCGGATTGGGCGGCTTCTTTACCGGCAGCGGCTTGGCCGGCGGCGGCGGAACCGGAGCGGCTTCGGCCATCTTCTGCTTGGTGCCCTGCGCGGCCGGGCGCGAGCGCAGCCATGCCGCGTACTCGTCCAGGTCGCCGTCGAACGGCTCGACCACGCCATCGGCCACGCGCCAGTAGGTGTCGCAGACCAGGCCGATAAGGTGGCGATCGTGGCTGACCATGACGATGGCGCCGTCGAAATCGCTCAGCGCCTCGGCCAGCGCCTCGCGCATCTCCAGGTCGAGGTGGTTGGTGGGCTCGTCGAGCAGCAGCACGTTGGGCTGCTGCCAGGCGATCAGCGCCAGCGCCAGGCGCGCGCGCTCGCCGCCGGAGAAGCCGTCCACCGGCTCGAAGGCGCGGTCGCCGGGAAAGTTCCACTTGCCGAGGAAGTCGCGGAACGACTGGGAGGAGGCATCCGGGGAGATGTCGCGGAAGTGGTCGATCGGCGACTGCCCTTCCTGCAGCGATTCCACCGTGTGCTGGGCGAAGTAGCCGATGCGCAGGTCCGGATGCGCGCTGCGCTCGCCGGCCAGCGGCGCCAGCTCGCCGACCAGGGTCTTCACCAGCGTGGTCTTGCCGGCGCCGTTGGGACCGAGCAGGCCGATGCGGTCGCCCGCCTCCAGGCCGAAGCCGACGTCGTGGAGGATGACAGTCGCCCCCTGCCCCGCTCGCGGGGCGGGGCTGGGGAGACCTGCGTCCGCGGCCTCGCCCCCATCCGCCCTGCGGGCTCCTTCCCCCGCAAGCGGGGAAAGGGAAGAGGATGCGCTCCCCGCTTGCGGGGATGCGGCGGGATAACCGGCCTCGACATGGTTCAGCCGGATCAGCGAGTGCGGCAGCCGGTTGGGCGGCGCGAACTCGATGCGGAACTCGCGCTCGGCGCGCACCGCCTCGGTGCCGGCCAGCTTCTCCAGCCGCTTCATCCGGCTCTGCGCCTGCTTGGCCTTGCTGGCCTTGGCCTTGAAGCGGTCGATGAAGCTCTGCAGGTGGGCGCGCTCGGCCTGCTCCTTCTCGTGCGCGATCTGCTGCTGGCGCAACTGCTCGGTGCGCTGGCGCTCGAAGTCGGTGTAGCCGCCGACGTACAGCTTGGCGGTGCCGCCGTGCAGGTGCAGGGTGTGGGTGGCAACGTTGTCGAGGAATTCGCGGTCGTGGCTGATCAGCAGCAGCGTGCCCGGGTACTTGAGCAGCCACTGCTCCAGCCACAGCACCGCGTCCATGTCCAGGTGGTTGGTCGGCTCGTCGAGCAGCAGCAGGTCAGAGG
Source organism: Pseudomonadota bacterium (assembly GCA_023425225.1). Taxonomy (GTDB): domain Bacteria; phylum Pseudomonadota; class Gammaproteobacteria; order Xanthomonadales; family Xanthomonadaceae; genus MMGLT7. The sequence continues at coordinate 1,212 of JAFADB010000118.1, read as the reverse complement.
GCATCATCAGCGCGCGCGCCAGGTTCAGGCGCACGCGCCAGCCGCCGGAGAACGCCGACACCGGCTTGTGGTGGGTTTCGGCCGGGAATCCCAGCCCGTGCAGCAGCTTGCCGGCGCGCGCCTCGGCATCGTAGCCGTCGATCTCGGCCAGTCGCTGGTGCGCGGCCGCCACCGCCTCCCAGTCCTCGCGCGCGCTGGCCTCGGCCTCCTCGCGCAGCACCGCGGCCACCACCTCGTCGCCGCCCAGCACGAAGTCGATCGCCGGGTCCGGCAGCGACGGCGTCTCCTGCGACACGCTGGCGATGCGGATCTTGCCCGGCAGCTCGACATCGCCCTTGTCGGCCTCGAGTTCGCCACGCACGGCGGCGAACAGGCTGGACTTGCCGGCGCCGTTGCGCCCGACGACACCGACCCGGTAACCGGCATGCAGGGCCAGGTCGACGTTGGACAACAGCAGCCGCTCGCCGCGGCGCAGGGCGAAGTTACGCAGGGAAATCATCGGGGGGACTCGTAAATAACCAAAAGGAATGAGCAGATGAGCAGCATTCCTGCGACGCCATTCTAGCGTTAACGAATACTTGACAGCCGTGATCCACGGAGGCCTCCATGCCCCTTCTCCCGCCACGCTCCTGTAGCCGCGACTCCGGCCGCGACGGGACGCTACGCCAATAAAGGCCCCATCGCGGCCGGAGCCACGCCTGGCGGTGTCCTCCCCGACAGGCCGTTTCAGGCGAAATCTGTTTCGACACCCATTAATAAAGAGTTAATTCGAGGTGCGTTCATCGCGGCCATGCTGTCCCTCCCCAAGGGGACCCGACACCGCTGCAACGCACCATCCTTACCGGAGTCGCACGTTGATGAATCGCACATCCAAGCTCACCGCCGCTGTTGCCATCGCACTCGGCCTTCCCTTCTCCGCCCTGGCGCAGTCCACTGCCGCGCCGGCTCCCAGCACGCTCGACACCATCATCGTCACCGGCACCCGCGTCAGCGACCGCACCGTGGCCGAATCGCAGTCGCCGATCGACATCGTCACCCCGCAAGCGCTGCAGTCCACCGGCTCGACCGAGCTGGCCACCGCCCTGTCGCGCGTGCTGCCCTCGCTCAACTTCCCGCGCCCGGCGCTGGTGGACGGCACCAGCGGCGTGCGCCCGGCCCAGCTGCGCGGGCTGTCGCCGGACCAGGTCCTGGTCCTGGTCAACGGCAAGCGCT
>JAFADB010000369.1 GCA_023425225.1 Pseudomonadota bacterium | reverse complement strand
AGAAGCTGATCACCGTGCTCGGCCGCAACGCCACCATGATCCAGGCGTTCCGCGCCGCCAACGACGTGCTGCAGGGCGCGGTGCAGGGCATCGCCGACCTGATCGTGCGCCCGGGCCTGATCAACGTCGACTTCGCCGACGTGCGCACCGTCATGTCCGAGATGGGCCTGGCGATGATGGGCACCGGCACCGCCCGCGGCGACGACCGCGCGCAGGCCGCGGCCGAGTCGGCGATCCAGAACCCGCTGCTGGACGACGTCAACCTGGCCGGCGCCAACGGCATCCTGGTCAACATCACCGCCGGTGCCGACTTCACCATGGCCGAGTTCGACGAGATCGGCCGCACCATCGAGGGCTTCGCCTCCGAGGACGCCACCGTGGTGGTGGGCACCGTGCTCGATCCCGAGATGCAGGACGAGGTGCGCGTGACCGTGGTCGCCACCGGGCTGAACCGTGCGGTGGGCCGCCAGGCGCAGCGTCCGGACCAGCGCGCGCCGATCAAGCTGGTGCGCAACGCCACCACCGGCCAGCCGGAGTTCGACAGCTTCGACAACGGCGGCGACGCGGTGTCCAAGGCAGTCGGTTCGGTGGGCCTGGGACTGCGCCGCGCCAGCGGCGATTCGGCTGCCGCCAGCGGCCCGGCATCGGCTCCGGCCGCGGCCGAGCTGCCGAGCGACTACCTGGACATCCCGGCGTTCCTGCGCCGCCAGGCCGACTGAGGTCCACCCGGCAGGAGCCGCTGCCGCACGCCGGTCCCCGACAGGGACGGTTGCGGCAGAACCCCAGGCCGGTCGCTGCAGACACGGCACGCGGGCTGTCCGTCCCGCGTGCCGGGGCAACTTTTCTGCCGGGTCGGTGACGACCCGGCAGGTTTTGTCGGCGCCCGAACAGGGGCCGGCGGACGGACAAAAGTTAAGATTTGGCTAAACGCGTGCTATTCTCGACGACGGTTCAGCCTGCGTCAGAACCCGCCTGTTCACACTTTCCCGATGACCCAGCAACGCACCCTCAAGAACACGATCCGCGCCACCGGCGTCGGCCTGCACAGCGGCGACAAGGTCTACATGACCCTGCGCCCGGCTCCGGCCGACCATGGCATCGTGTTCCGGCGCGTGGACCTGGAGCCGGTCGTGGAAGTGCCCGCCGATGCCGGGCTGGTCACCGAGACCACGCTGTGCACCGGCCTGAGCGTGGGTCCGGCCAAGGTGCAGACCGTCGAGCACCTGATGTCGGCGCTGGCCGGACTGGGCATCGACAACATCATCGTCGAGCTGTCGGCGGCGGAACTGCCGATCATGGACGGCTCGGCCGGTCCGTTCGTGTTCCTGCTGCAGTCGGCGGGCATCGTCGAGCAGGACGCGCCCAAGCATTTCATCCGCATCAAGCACGCGGTGGAAGTGCGCGAAGGCGACAAGGTCGCCCGCTTCGAGCCTTACGACGGCTTCAAGCTGGACTTCACCATCCGCTTCGACCACCCGATGATCCCGGCCAAGCAGTCGCACGCCGCGCTGGAGTTCTCCACCGCCGCCTACATCCGCGAGATCGCCCGCGCGCGCACCTTCGGTTTCATGCGCGATCTGGAGTACATGCGCGAGCGCAACCTGGGCCTGGGCGGCTCGATGGACAACGCCATCGTGCTCGACGAGTTCCGCGTGCTCAACGACGACGGCCTGCGTTTCGCCGACGAGTTCGTGCGCCACAAGATCCTCGACGCGGTCGGCGACCTGTACCTGGCCGGTGGCCCGGTGCTCGGTGCCTATACCGCCTACAAGTCCGGCCACGACCTCAACAACAAGCTTGTACGCGCCCTGCTGGCCGAGAACTCGGCCTGGGAAAAGGTCAGCTTCGAACCGGACGGCAGCTCGCCGCCGGTGGTCTACGGCGGTCCCGCCTACGCCTGAACCGTGGGCCGGACGGCCCACGCCGCGATTTCCCCGCCGCTGATCCGCTCGCCCTAGGCCGGCGGGAGGCCTGCGCGTGGGTGAAGCTGCGCCATGTCACGGAAATGTGAATTCCAGCCCGTGGGCAGACTGAATTTAACCTTTATTTAATGATTACCTAACTATTGCCCGTTGGGTGGCCGCTAGGATTCGTCGGTCCCATGTGAAGACCGATCCGGTCTGGGGCGATGCGGCAGGACGCCGTGTCAGGAATTTCCGGAGTCGTCATCGCGCAAGGACGCGAGCGCGTCGCGCAGTCCTTTCTGCGTGGCCGCGGAAATGGTGGGCCTGCTCTGTGCCGGCTGCATTGGGGAATGCAGCGGGGCAGTCGCGGTCTTGATGGTCACCCGGGTGGCCTTCAGCCCGACGGAGCGGGCCACGTCGAGGATCCCGTGTTCGGCCAGGCGCAGGCGCGCGTGCCAGACCGGGGAATCGACGAGGAAAACGAGCTGTTCGCCGTTCACGTTGGCCAGCCGGCAATGGCCGGCCAGCGACGGCGGCAGATGGGGGCGCAACTGCCTGTCCAGCGCATCGAGCCACAGGGCCCGGCGCAACGGATGGCCAGCCTTGTCCGCCATCAGGATCTCCAGCGCGGGCTGGGGCTTGGAGGCGGCGCGGTCGCTGGTCTTGGGCTTTGACATAGAGCAATCATGACATTCAACCGAAAGATCATCATCAAATCGCCTGCCAGGGGTGGTGCAGGCGGGAAGCTGCTCGAGTTCGCGCGGCAGCGTCCGTCCGTGGTGCTGGGGAGCATGCTCGGTGTCGGCCTGCTGCTGGGGTTCGGCGCCAGCGCGGCGCTGGGCGTGGCCCGCGACGCGCAGTTGAGCGCCAAGGTCGAGCGGCAGCAGCAGGAACTGGCCCAGGTGCGCCAGCAGGCGCAGGCCGAGGTCAATGCGCTGGCGGCGCGGCTGGGCGAGCTGCAGGCGCAGGCGACCCGGCTCAATGCGCTGGGCGATCGCCTGACCCAGGTCGGCAGCCTGCAGGACGGCGAATTCGACTTCAACGAGCCGGTCGGCGTGGGTGGCGGCGACGAGCCGGCGCAGGACATGTCGGTGGACGAGCTGAAGACGGAAATGGACCGCCTGCACAAGCAGATGTCCGGTTCCGGCCAGCAACTGGGCGTGATCGAGGCGCTGCTGTTCGACCACCAGCTGGAGCAGAACGCGGTGCCCTCGCGCATGCCGATCCGCGACAGCTACATCACCTCCAGCTTCGGCCGCCGGGTTGACCCGTTCGGCCGCGGCGTCGGCGAGCACAAGGGCATCGATTTCCACGCCCGCGTCGGCGACCCGGTGCTGGCGGTGGCCGACGGCGTGGTCAGCTACTCCGGGGTGCGCGGCGGCTACGGCAACGTGGTCGAGGTCGACCACGGCAACGGCTACGTGACCCGCTACGCGCACAATTCGCGGTTGACGGTGAAGGTCGGTGACCTGGTGCGGGCCGGCCAGCAGCTGGCCAAGGCCGGCTCCAGCGGCCGCTCCACCGGCGCACACGTGCATTTCGAGGTGTGGCAGGACGGCCGGGTGGTTAATCCGCGCAAGTTCCTCGGCGATGGCGGCAACACCCCGGTGGGCCGGCGCGGCCGCGCCTGAGTCCGGCATCCTTCGCGGCTTGATTCGCCGCACCGGCGCCCCAAGCTACAATGGGCGTTGCCACAGACAGGGCGCATAGCGCCCTGTTTCGTTTGCGGCGGCCGGCTCCAGGCGGAGCTGCTGTCGGGTCGGCGCTCCTTTCCAACCGGTTTCCTCAATGATCAACAGTCTGCTTACCCGCGTTTTCGGCAGCCGCAACGAACGCCAGCTGCGCCAGCTCAACCGCATCGTCACCAAGGTCAATGCGCTGGAGCCGGAGATCCAGGCGCTCTCCGACGAGCAGCTCCAGGCCAAGACGCCGGAGTTCAAGCAGCGCATCGCCGATGGGGAAACCCTGGACAAGATCCTGCCCGAGGCGTTCGCGGTGTGCCGCGAGGCCAGCAAGCGCGTGCTCGGCATGCGCCACTACGACGTGCAGCTGATCGGCGGCATGGTGCTGCACCTGGGCAAGATCGCCGAGATGCGCACCGGCGAGGGCAAGACCCTGGTCGCCACGCTGCCGGTGTACCTCAACGCGCTCGAGGGCAAGGGCGTGCACGTGGTCACGGTCAACGACTACCTGGCCCGCCGCGATGCCGCGCAGATGGGCCGGCTGTACAACTGGCTGGGCCTGTCGGTGGGCGTGGTGTACCCGGGCATGGCGCACGCGGACAAGCATGCCGCCTATGCCGCCGACATCACCTACGGCACCAACAACGAGTTCGGCTTCGACTACCTGCGCGACAACATGGCGCTGAGCAAGGCCGACCGCTACCAGCGCGGGCTGAACTACGC
>JAFADB010000310.1 GCA_023425225.1 Pseudomonadota bacterium | reverse complement strand
AGCACGGCTCGACCTGGGTGGACGAGCCGGCCGCCTCGCACGAGGAGCAGGTGATCAAGAACCTGCTCAAGCGCGTGGCCGGCGAGCGCCCCGGCTACTGGAGCCGCGTGGTCGCCGACTGGAAGGGCGTGTCCGAGGAGACCACCACCGGCGTGCACCGCCTCTACCAGCTGGCCGAGGCCGGCAAGCTGCTGGTGCCGGCGATCAACGTCAACGACTCGGTCACCAAGTCCAAGTTCGACAACCTGTACGGCTGCCGCGAGTCGCTGGCCGACGGCCTCAAGCGCGCGATGGACGTGATGCTGGCCGGCAAGGTCGCGGTGGTGTGCGGCTACGGTGACGTCGGCAAGGGCTGCGCGGCCAGCCTGCGCGCCTACGGCGCCCGCGTGATCGTCACCGAGATCGACCCGATCTGCGCGCTGCAGGCGGCGATGGAAGGCTACGAGGTCGCCACCGTCGAGGACACCCTGGGCCAGGCCGACATCTACGTCACCACCACCGGCAACAAGGACATCATCCGCATCGAGCACCTGACCGCGATGAAGGACCAGGCCATCGTCTGCAACATCGGCCACTTCGACAACGAGATCCAGGTCGACGCGCTCAACGCCCTGGCCGGCGTGCAGAAGATCAACATCAAGCCGCAGGTGGACAAGTACGTCCTCGCCAACGGCAACGCGCTGTTCCTGCTGGCCGAGGGCCGGCTGGTCAACCTGGGCTGCGCCACCGGCCACCCCAGCTTCGTGATGTCCAACTCGTTCTCCAACCAGACCCTGGCGCAGATCGACCTGTGGCAGAACAAGGAGATCTACGAGAACCAGGTCTACCGCCTGCCCAAGAAGCTCGACGAGGAAGTGGCGCGCCTACACCTGGAGAAGATCGGCGTGAAGCTGACCACCCTGACCCAGGCCCAGGCCGACTACATCGGCGTTCCGGTGGACGGCCCGTTCAAGCCGGGGCACTACCGCTACTGATCCGTCGAGGATCGTTGCCGGCCGAGGCACGGACGCCTGGCCGCGGCGGGTTCGCGCCGACCGTGCTTCCCGTGCGGCACGCAACCTGCAACACCGGGCTGGCGCCATGGTCGCCAGCCTTTTGTTTGCCCGGATGCCTCGAAGGCCGCATCGTGCCCGGCATCCCGCACCGTCCGGGCGGCCGCTCAGCCGCCGACGAAGATCGCCCGGAAATCGTTGACATTGGTCCGCGTGGGCCCGGTGACCACGGAGTCGCCCAGGCGCGAAAAGAAGCCGTGGCCGTCGTTCTCCTGCAGCGCCGTCATCGGCGCGATGCCCAGGGCCCGCGCGCGATCCAGGCTGTCCGGAGACAGCAATGCGCCGGCGATCTCCTCGCGTCCGTCGACCCCGTCCGTGTCGCAGGCGATGGCGTACACCGCCTCCATGCCGCCCAGCGCGATGCCCAGCGACAACAGGAACTCGACGTTGCGACCGCCCCGCCCGCCGCCGCGCACCGTCACCGTGGTTTCCCCGCCGGACAGCAGCACGCACGGCGTGTCGAAGGGCTGCCCGCGCAGACGCAGCTGGCGCGCGATGCCCGCCATCGCCTTGCCGACCTCCCGGGCTTCGCCCTCGATCGCGTCGCCGAGGATGTACGCCGGCATGCCGTGCCGCGCGGCGCAGGCGGCCGCGGCCTCCAGCGACTGCTGCGGCGTGGCCAGCACCGAGGTCTCGATCGGCGGCAGCGCCGGCGAGCCCGGCTTGACCGTCTCGCTGCGGCCGTGCTGCAGCAGTTCACGCACGTGCGCCGGAACCTCGATGCGGTACCGCTCGATCACCGCCAGGGCGTCGGCGCAGGTGCTCGCGTCGGCGACCGTCGGGCCGGAAGCGATGTCGGGCAGATGGTCCGCCGGCACGTCGGAGATCACCAGGTTGCAGACGCGGGCCGGATGGCAGGCCGCCGCGAGCCGGCCGCCCTTGATCGCCGAAAGATGGCGGCGCACGCAGTTCATCTCGCCGATGCTGGCGCCGGCCTGCAGCAGCCGTCGGTTGAGCGCCTGCTTGTCCTCGAAGTCCACGCCCTCGGCGGGCAGCGGCAACAGCGCGGAGCCACCTCCGGAGATCAGGCAGATGACGAGATCGTCCGGACCCAGTCCGCGCACGCTGTCCATGATGCGGGCCGCGGCCTCCAGGCCGTTGCGGTCTGGAACCGGATGGGCGGCCTGCACGATCTCGATCCGTTCGCACGGCACCGCATGGCCGTAGCGGGTGACCACGATGCCCTCCAGCGGCCCGTGCCAATGGCGCTCCAGCACCTGGGCCATCTCCGCCGACGCCTTGCCCGCGCCGATCACGACGGTACGGCCCTTCGGTACGGCGGGCAGGCGCGGCGGCAGGCACCGTGCCGGCTGCGCGGCCGCCACGGCGGCATGGAACATCTCCAGCAGCAGGCGCCTGACCGCGTCCGGGCTCGAGCCGATCGGCTCGTGCACCGGGGCGTCATGCCGGCGCTGCGGATCGATCCACGCCCGTGCGGCCGGCGTCATTGCGCTGCATCCTCCAGCTCGACCAGCCCCCGGGCGAACAGCGCCGCCTTGTCGCGGTACTGCCGCCACGACTGCGCCAGCGCCTGCACGGTGGCATCGTCCAACTCCCTGGCCTGCCGCGCCGGGCTGCCGACGACCAGGCTGCGCGGGGCGAAGGACTTGCCCTCGGTGACCAGGGCATTGGCGGCCACCAGGCACTGCGCCCCGATCACCGCGCCGTTCATCACCGTGGCGCCCATCCCGATGAGGCTGCCCGCCTCGACGGTGCAGCCATGCAGCGTCGCCCTGTGCCCGATCGTGACGCCCGCGCCGACGACCAGCGGAAAGCCGGGGTCCGAGTGCAGGACCGCGTTGTCCTGCACGTTGCTGCCCGTGCCGATGACGATCGGCGTGTTGTCGCCGCGGATCACCGCGCCGAACCACACGCTGGCGCCTTCCTCCAGCACCACGTCGCCGATGACGTGCGCACCGGGCGCGATCCAGCTTCCGGCATGCAGCACCGGGCGCTTTCCATCGATTTCGTAGATCGGCATCTCGTCTCCTCGTCCTTGCCGCCCGATGCATCGGGACATATCCAAAGGCCCGGCAGGCCGGCGCCGTCTCCGGCGCCGGCACGCAACGATGCGGCCGTCAGCGCGACGGCGCGCCGCCGAGCCCTGTCGCCCGGACATCGGTGGCCTCGCCACCCACGCGCGATGCCGCGTTCTTCTCGACGAACGGGCGGTCCGGCCGCATCACGAAGCACAGCGCGGTGCCGGCCATCAGCACGCCGATGGACACCATGAAGGTGATGTTCCAGTTGCCGAGCCGGTCGGCGATGAACCCCGCGATCACCGGGCTGATCAGCGCGGCGGTGACGCCGCAGCCGCTCATGATGCCGCTGGCGGTGCCGGCACGCTCGTTGGCGATGTCCATCGGCACGGCCCACATCGGACCGACATTCATCTCGTTGAAGAACATCGCCGCGGCCAGGAACACCAGGGCGTGGACCGGGTTGTCGACCGTGAGCACCGGAATCAGCGACAGCGCGGTCAGGGCCATGCAGCCGGCGACCAGGTAGCTGCGCGCCACCTTCAGGTTCCGGGTCCTGGTCAGCAGGCGATCGCTGACCATGCCGCCCACCAGGTCGCCCACGACGCCGGCGATGAACACGCCCGAGGTGAAGATCACCGCGTTCTTGATGTCGAGGTTGAAGACATGCATGAAGTACAGCGGCATCCAGCTGAGCATCAGCCAGAGGATCCAGTTGTAGCAGAAGTACACCGCCGAGACCGGCGTCATCCGCGCGAACAGGCGCATCCAGGTGCCGGGCGCCTCCTCGCGGCGGATCCTGGGCGGCGGCAGCGCCTTGAGTTCCGCCTCGGTGATGCGCGGGTGGTCCGCGGGCAGCTCGGTGTAGGTGAAGTACCACGCCACCAGCCACACCGCGCTGACCGCACCGAGCACGTAGAAGGACGTGCGCCAGTCGAACGCGGTCATGATCGCCAGCACGATCATCGGCGCGACGGCATTGCCGAACCGGGCCGCCGAATGGGTGATGCCCTGGGCCAGGCCGCGCTTCTCGCGCGGGATCCACGCGGCCATGGCACTGGTCGCCGCCGGGAACGTCGCTCCCTCGCCCAGGCCGAGCAGCAGCCGCGCGGCGATCAGCGAGACCAGGCCGCCGGCCAGGCCGGTCAGCGCCGTGGCCACGGTCCAGATCGCCGCGCAGACCAGCAGCGTCCGGCGCGCGCCGAAGCGGTCGCCGATCCATCCGCCGATGAACTGGAAGATCACGTAGGGGTAGCCGAACGCCGAGAACACGAAACCCAGCTCGGTGTTCGACAGTCCCAGCTCGCTCTTGAACTGGCCCGCCGCGGTGCTGACGTTGACGCGGTCGACGTAGGTGATGAAGTACATCAGGCAGAGCATCACGAGCACGGTCGTGCTCGCCTTCATGGACAAGCGTTTCATGAACCCTCCCAGGCTATTTGCGCTGACCGCCCGGACCGCAGGCAGCCTTGATGTCGGAATGCCTAGCCCACCGGGCTAGCCCTTGGCCGTGCTGGATTTCGAGCCGAACTGTGCCACCGCATCGCGAAACGACTGGCTTCCATAGACCTGGTCCACCAGGTCATCGTCGTCGAACCGTTGCTCCATGACCACCCGCCGCATGCTCTCCTTGACCGCACGCTGGGTCACCGCGGAAAGGCCGGCCAGGCGCGTGCCCAGAGCCAGCGCGGCGTCTTCCAGCGCGTCCTTCGGCGCCACCGCGTAGACGTAGCCGCAGGCCAGCGCCTCGGCCGCGTCGACGTAGTCCGCCAGCAGTAGCATCTTCTTGACCCGGGGCACGCCGAAGGCCGAGATCAGGCGCGCCAGGTTGCGCGACGAAAGCGTGTTGGACAGCGTCCTGGCGATCGGTGCGCCGAAGCGCGCCGCATCACTGCAGACACGGAAGTCGCACGCGGTCGCCAGCGCCAGGCCGCCGCCCACCGCCCAGCCATCGACCACCGCCACGGTGGGTACCGGGATGCGCTCGAACGCGTCGATCACCCGCTCGATCATCGCCTCGTAGGCGACGCCCTGGCTGCCGCTGGCGAAGTCGCGGAAGTGGTCGATGTCCGTGCCCGAGACGAAGGACTTGCCGCCCGCGCCGCGCACGGCGATGCAGCGCACCGACGGATCGGCCTGCAGCAGGGCGGCGATCCGCAGCAGCTCCTCGTACATCGGCAGGGTCATCGCGTTGTGGCGCTCGGGACGATCGACCAGGATCTCCGCGACGCCGGGCGCGAGCGACCGGTACAGCACCGCGGCGCGGGCGGTCCCGCCGTTCACGGCTGCACCGCCGCGAGTTCATCGAGCAGCTCCTCGTTGTGCTCGCCCAGCAGCGGCGGATGCCGGTAGACGCGCTGCGGCGTGCCGCGCATCTTCACCGGGAAGCCGATGTTCTTGACCTTGCCCTCGTTGGGATGGTCGATCTCCATGCACATGCCGCGCTGGCGCGCATGCTCGCTGCCGAAGGCCTGCGGATAGGTCAGGATCGGGCCGGCCGGGATGCCGGCCTCGAGCATCGTGGCGATCCAGTCCTCGCGGTCGCGCGTGGCGAAGGAGACTTCCAGGTCGGCGATGAGCGCCTCGCGGTGCTTCAGCCGCAACGCCACCGTGGCGTAGTCCGGATGCGCGAGCAGGTCCGGCCGGCCCAGCAGTTCGCACAGCCGGGTCCACAGCTTCTGGTTGGTCGCGCCCATGACGAAGTAGCCGTCGCGCGCCTTCACCGCCTGGTACGGCGCGCTCATCTTGTTGCTGGTGCCCAGCGGCGTCGGCGGCACGCCGGTGCCCCAGTAGTCGGACATGTCCCAGATCGAGAACGCCATCGCCGAATCGAACAGCGAGGCGTCGATGTGCTGGCCCACGCCGGATTTCTGCGCGCCGATGTAGGCCGACAGCAGCCCGTACACGGCAAACAGCGCGCAGCCGATGTCCGCCACCGGCACGCCCGCCTTCACCGGCGGACCGTCCTTGTAGCCGGTGACGCTCATCACACCGGACATCGCCTGCGCCATGAGGTCGAACCCGGGCCGCTGGGACCAGGCGCCGCTCTGGCCGAAGCCGGAGATGCTGGCGTAGACGATCTTCGGGTTGAGCTGGCGGACGGTGTCGTAGTCGATGCCCAGGCGCTTCACCACGCCGGGCCGGTAGTTCTCGATGATCATGTCCGCGCTCTTGGCCAGCTCGAGGAAGAACTCCCGGCCTTCCTCGGTCTTCAGGTCCAGCGCGACCGAGCGCTTGTTCCGGTTCATGTTGAGGAAGCCCATGCTGTCCGGCCCCTTCATCTTGAAGCCCATCGCGCCGCGCGTCTGGTCGCCCTCCAGCGGCTCGACCTTGATGACGTCGGCGCCCATGTCCGCCAGCATCATGCCGGCGAATGGACCGGCCATGACCTGGCAGACCTCCAGCACGCGGATGCCGTTGAGCGGCAACGGCGGCTGGCCCGCGCTGGACGACGTGCTGTTCGATTGCGCCATGGGTCCTCCTCTGATGCGTTGATCGTTGACGGCGTGCGGCCGAACTCTCTGCGAGGCCCAGGACAGCGGCAATAACGTCCCGGTCATGCCAGGTTTCGCGATTTTCGAAAGGGTCGTGCATCGGCGCGCCGCGGCATTGCACTCGCCGAGGCGTCCGCCGCGTCTCGAGCAATGCAGGCTTCATCAGCCCGACGGCAGACAAGGCGCTGAATTTGAAGGGTTTGCGGCAGAGCGTAGAGTGGCCGCCGGCGTGGCAACGGTGGCGCACCCACAAGCGCAGGCGGCATGACCAAGGCACGTCGGAACGGCTTTCCCGAACGGATCGCGGCACTTAGACCATGGTCTGAGGTTCACGCAATCGAGGCGATCGGGGGCGCGAATGCGGCACCGCGGAAACCGCTGCCGCGGTGCGAAGCACGCCGTCAGGGCCCGCCGTGGTCGGCCTGCTTCAGTTCGGAGACGATGTTGGCCAGCGTCTGCGCCTGCGCGTGGCCTTCCACGTAGGACAGGACGTAGTGGCGGTGCTGCCAGCTGCCCGCGAGCTCGACCGCCGCCACCGAGGCAGCGGCGTCCAGGCTCCGCAGCACGGCCGGCGGCATCAGACCGATCCCGAGACCGTGGCGCACCATGGTCAACATGCTGTCGAAGCCGGTGACCAGGAAGTTGTTGGAGAACGACCTGCCGTTGTTGCGGAAGGCGCGCTGCACCGCCGCCAGCGAGGCCGAGCCCTTGCCGAGCGAGATGAGCGGCCGGTCGTACAGGGCTTCGAGCGGTACCGGAACGGTGTCGAAGCTGAAATGCGCCGCGCTGTAGACCAGCACCAGCCGGTCGTCGCGATACGGGTACTGCGGCATGTCCAGGAAGCCGCTGCGCGATTCGTAGATCCCGACGTCGATCACCCGGTCGCGCAACGACTGCTGGATGATCCGGCTGTTCTCCTCGACGATCTTCAGCGTGATCCCCGGATAGCGTTGCTGGATGCGCGCGATGTCGGCGCTGAGGAACTCGATGATCGCCGTCTTCGGCGCCCCGATGATGATGCGGCCGTCCTTCCCGCCGACCATGACCTCCGCGTCGCCGGCCAGGCGAGCGACCAGGTTGTCGATCTGCTGGATGTGCTCGATGAGCTTCTCGCCCGATTCGGTCACCTCCACGCCATGCGGCAGGCGGCGGAAGAGCTTGATGCCGAGCTGGTCCTCCAGTTCGGAGATGCGCCGGGACGCCGCGGCCACGGCCAGGTCCAGCCGGTTGGCCGCCTTGGAGATGCTGCCTTCCTCGACCGTCGCCATGACCAGCCGCACGGTGGTGGTGTCCAGTTTCACGCCTGTCCTCCTCAATCCCGCAGGACCGGAGCGCGCATCGAGACACCGCACGGCCCAGCAGACCCGCGTTGCAACATACGCGAGCGCTCATCGCAGCATCAAGCGCTCCGCTGGTCGCAGACCCCGCCACCGAGCCGACCGGTTGGGCATGTCGTCGCAGCCGAGGCATCATGGCGCCCCCCACCCGATCCGATGCCGCGATGAAGCTCTACGTCTACGAACACTGCCCGTTCTGCTGCCGCACCCTGCTGGTCCGCGGCCTGAAGCAGCTGGACATCCCCGTCGAGGTGATCATGGAGGGTGACGCCGACACGCCAACCCGGCTGGTCGGCAAGAAGGTGGTGCCGATCCTGCGCAAGGCCGACGGCAGCCACATGAGCGAGAGCATGGACATCGTGCGCTACCTGGACGAGGCGTTCCCGCCGCGCACGATCACCGCTGCGCCGGTACCGGCGATCGACGACTGGGCCGCGCGCGCGTTCAAGCCGGCCATCACCCTGGCGGTGCCGCGCTTCACCCGCGGCGATTTCGCCGAACTGGCCACGCCGCAGGCGCGTGCCGCCTACACCGAGCGCGAGACGCGCGCCTTCGGCGACCTGCAGGCGCTGCTGGACAGCACCGACGAACAGGTCGCCGCCCTGCAGCCGCTGCTGGACGAGCTGGAGGGCATCGTCCCGCCACCCGGCGGCGCCATCGGCGAGAGCGACTTCCTGCTGTTCCCGATCCTGCGCTCGCTGAGCATCGTCAAGGCGGTACGGCTGGGGCCGAAGGCGCAGGCCTGGTACGACGCCCTGCACCGGACCAGCGGCGTGCCCGACTTCAGCGACCAGGCAAGCTGACGCCAAGCGGAATCTCCCGGCCGCCGGCGGTTGCGGCGATCGTCGCGCCATCACCCGCACGGGCTCGGCGACAGCGCCCGCACGCCCCGCCATCCAGCGCCGACGACGCCGATAATCGCCGGGCACGTAATCGCCAGGCACGGTCGTGCGCCTGCGAGGAGACCCCATGACGCCGCCCACCACCGGCCTGCCGCCGCACGCGCGCTGCTGGGCCATGGCCGCGCTGTGCATCGCGGCCTGCCTGGCGACCCTCGACGTCGCCATCACCAACACCGCGCTGCCGACCATCGCCAGCCAGTTCGCCGCCACCCCGGCCGATGCCGTCTGGGTCGTCACCGGCTACCAGCTGGCGATGGTCGGGGCGCTGCTGCCGCTGGGCGCGCTCGGCGAGCGGATCGGACAGCGCACGGTGTTCGTCGCGGGCGTCGCCGTGTTCACCGCGGCCTCGCTGGCATGCGCACTGGCACGATCGCTGGACCTGCTGGTCGGCGCGCGGGCACTGCAGGGCCTGGGCGCGGCCGCGGTCATGAGCGCCAACACCGCACTGGTGCGGCACATCTATCCGGAAACCAGCCTCGGCCGTGGCCTGGGCATCAACGCACTGGTGGTCGCCCTCGGGCTGGCGGCCGGACCGGTGCTGGCCTCGGCGATCCTGTCCGTGGCCACGTGGCACTGGCTGTTCCTGGTCAACGTCCCGGTCGGCCTGCTGGCGCTGCTGATGGCCTGGTGGATGCTGCCGCGCGCGGCCGGGACCGCCGCCCGCTTCGATGGCGTGGCGGCGATGCTGTGCTTTGCGCTGTTCGCGCTGCTTGTGCATGGGCTGGGCGAGATCGGCCACCGCGGCGCGTGGGGCCTGGTGGCCGGGGAAGCGGCGCTGGCGTTGCTGTGTGCCCGCCTGCTGGTGCGGCGGCAGCGCGGCCATCCCTCCCCGGTACTGCCGCTGGACCTGCTGCGGATCCCGCGATTGGGCCTGTCCACGACGGTGGCGGTGTGCGCCTTCGCCACCCAGGGGCTGGCGCTGGTGGCGCTGCCCTTCCACTTCATGTCCGACCTCGGGCGCAGCCAGGTGGAACTGGGATGGCTGATCCTCCCCTGGCCGCTGTTGGGCGCGACCATGGCCCCGATCGCCGGAAAGCTCTCCGACCGCTGTCCCGCCGGCCTGCTCGGCGGCCTGGGACTGTCGTGCCTGGCCACCGGGATCGCCCTGCTGGCGCTGCTGCCCGCCGCCGCCACGACGGCCGTCGTCGTCGGTTGCATGGCGCTGTGCGGCTTCGGGTTCGGCCTGTTCCTGTCGCCGAACCAGCGCGCGATCATGGCCAGCGCGCCGGCCCAACGTTCCGGTGCCGCCAGCGGCATCCTCAACACGGCCCGGTTGCTGGGCCAAGCATTGGGCGCGGCCATCGTCGCGCTTTTCCTGACGCTGTCCGGAACCGCCGGCGCGCGCACCGCCCTGTGGGTCGGATGCCTGCTCGCCGTCGCCGGCGCCCTCGCGTCGGTGGCCCGGCTGTTGCCGGTGCGGAAACAGGACGCCGGCAGGGATTGAAGGCGACCACTCCGGAGCAGGTGCGCCGAAGCCGTCCAGGCCCCGCCGCGCGGATGGCCAGCAAGCCCGCATCCGCGCCACCGGACGGCCCGCGGGCGGTTCCTGCCGCTTACGGCCGCCAGTTCGCGTGCGTCTCCCAGAACGCCACGCTGCGCCGGTAAGCGTCACGGTCCAGCGGCACGCCGGAGCCGCCCTCGGCCACGCCGAGCGCGTTGCGCATCATCGTGATCGGCGCCATCGGCAATTCCTCCGGCGTCATCGTGTACAGGCAGCCGACCACGCCCCAGTCGGCATCGATCGGCGAACCTTCCTTCGCCAGTTGTTCGCGGCTGTACAGGATGGGCAGCAGGTAGCCGGCCACCGGCGGCTCGACGCCCTCGAACCAGCGCACCAGCACCGGCAGTTCCTCGCGGCTGCGTGCTTCGTAGGTGCTGCGCAACAGATGACGGTTGCCGTCGTCGATCGCCACCACCGAGCAGCGCGTGGAGGTCCAGTTGCGGTGCACGTGCAGCTTGCAGAACGGCGCGTAGCCGTCGAGCACCTGCAGCGGCGCGTGCTCGTTGAGGTGGCGCTCGAACTGCTCGGCGTTGCAGTCCTGGATGGCGGTGCGGCGCCCGTCGCGCGGAAACAGGCGGGTGCGGGCGAACGGCGTCAGGACGATGGACATGGCAGGCACGGACCCGGCTCAGGCGGCGTGCGCCAGCGCGTGGTCGATGGCGGCGCGGATGGCGGCCACCTGCGCGGCGTTGCACTGCTCCGGCGTGGCCTTCGGGCTGTCCGGATAGACCTCGGTGGTGGTGCGATAGCGGGCAGGAGTGATGCTGGCGCACAGGCCCAGCGCGGTGCAGTCGTATTCGATCACCCCCGGCGCCACCACCGGCGAGCCGATGATCTCGCCCCTGTCGTCCGCCGGGGCGATGTGGGTCACCGCGGCGACGGCGGCGTTGACCGCCTGCTGGAAGGCCGGCTCCGGCGCGGCGCTGTCGGCGCACAGGTAGAAGCCGTCCGGGATCGTGCCCGGCTCGAACGGCTTGCCATCGCGCGCGGCCAGCGCCGGGCGGAATTCGCTTTCGTCGCTGTCGGTGGTCTCGTGCAGGTCGATGTGCATGAGCACCGTGTCGCGCAGCGGCGCCACCAGCCGCATCAGCGCCGCCGACTCCTGCGCCGGGCTGTCCGCGCGGAACGAGCGGTTCGGATCGAGCGCGTCGGCATTCCAGCGCTGGATATGCTCATAACCCCACGGACTGACGCACGGCACCAGCAGCACATTGGCGCGGCCGGCGTAGTCGTCCGCGTGTTCGCCGGCGAAGCGCAGCGCGCCATGCACGCCGCTGGTTTCGTAGCCATGCACGCCGCCGGTCACCAGCATCGTCGGCAGCGCGTCGTCCCAGCCGCGGCTGCGCAGCGCCAGCAGCGGGTAACGCTCCTCGCCGTAGGCCAGCTCGCCGTATTCCTGCACATCCCAGTGCGTGCCCAGCCGCCGCACCGCCGCCGCCACATCGGCGGCATGGCTGCGCTGGCGACGCTGCCGTGCGCGCCACTGCGCCTTCTCCGCATCGCCCCAGGGCTGTCCGGGAGTGCCGACGGGATAGAAGGACGGAATATTCATGGCGGTGCTCGCTCGGGCATGGAACAGAAAGCCCTAGACTTTAGCACCGGTGCCGGCCATTGCCGCTTGGCGCATCCACCATCGCTGCGGACCTGCGCAGGCCACGTCGCGGCATGGACCCATGGCAGGACCGGTGCGCCAGCATTCGCCTTGGCCCGTCGCGCCCCTTGCAGCGGCACTGCTCGGTCGAGCACGGCAACGTCCATGGGCGCCCGCCTGCGCGGGAGCGACGATTGTTTCCCCGGGCAGCAATGCCCCGCGCGAAAACCGAGGCACCGCGGATGCCTGCGGCGAGCCTGCCCCGGGAGCGTGGGCGACAGAGATGTTCGAGGCGAAGCGCTTCACCACAGCGAAGCGGGTCGGAGTTCGCCGTGCGAAGCAGATTCGTGACGATTCGCCTGTGGCCGCGCTACAGGCCAGGAAGCGGTGCGGATATGGACCGCACGGCGGGCTTCGCAGCCCTGACGGCTTCCGCCGCCCGCGCTCCTAGCCGCGGGCCACATCCTCCGCATCCCGGCCGGTCCATACGCTGTCGACCGCACCCTGCCGCATGCGCCGGCGCGTATAGCGGGCGATCAGTACGAATGCCGGCACCGCGGCCAGCGCCACCAGATCGACGACGACACCACTCCCCGGGTGATTCCAGCTTCCGCCGATGCGCCACGCGCCGGCCAGGCTGGACAGCGGCACCAGCAACGCGACCATCGCGCACAGCCACAGCAGCTCGTACGCACCGCGCGCGGCGCCGCGCCACAGCGCCCACGCCGTGGCGGCCAGGAACACGGCGTAGTAGATGCCCTCGTGCCAGGCACCGAGATCCTGTACCCGCGCCGGCAGCCACTTGGCCGCAGCCACGGTGGCCGAGATGCCGGCCACGCAGCCCAGCGACACGCCCACGGTCAACGCGCCCATGACGCGGGCCGAGCGCTTCTGCGCCACCGGCG
>JAFADB010000277.1 GCA_023425225.1 Pseudomonadota bacterium | reverse complement strand
TCCACCACGTCCTCGCCGGTGAAGCTGTGCGGCGCGGGAAACCACAGCGCGATGCCGTCGTCGATGGCCTGTCCATGCGCGTCGGCGAAGCGCAGGTAATGGGCATGGCGCGGGCGCAGCGTGCGCCCGCCGATGGTAGTGGCGATGGCATGCGCACGCGGCCCGGACAGGCGCACGATGCCCACACCGCCGGCGCCCGCGGCGGTGGCGATGGCGACGATGGTGTCGGTGGACGATTCGGTCATCGGCAGATTGCAGCACGTCGGCGCGGTGGCGGAAACCGCATGCATGGCGCGGCACCGCACGTCAGGCCTCGTTGCATCGCCGCTACCGGACGCGCGAGGCTCGCCGCGACCCGCGTGGAGAGACGAGCGGAAAGGCTTCCGCAACTCCACCGGTCCGGATTCCCGGCCTGATGCGTCGCCAACCTGCGATCCCCGATCCCCGCCGTGTACGCGGTAACGCACCCACAAAGCAGAAGGCCCGCCTCGCGGCGGGCCTTCCGGCACATCACTTGACCGCGTTGTCGTGAATGATCTTGCTCGGCTCCTCGCCGTGCTGCTTGATCATCCACCACTGGATCAGCAGGCCCAGTCCGCCGCTGACCACCCAGTACAGCACCAGACCAGCCGGCATGAAGGCCATCATCACGCCGAAGATCAGCGGCATGAACTGCATCATCTTGGCCTGGGTCGGGTCCATGCCCGCGGTCGGGGTCAGCTTCTGCGTGGCCCACATCACCGCCACGTTGAGCACCGGCAGGATGAAGTACGGGTCGCGCGCGGTCAGGTCCTGGATCCAGCCCAGCCACGGCGCCTGGCGCAGTTCCACCGATTCCACCAGCACCCAGTACAGCGCGAAGAAGATCGGCATCTGGATCAGGATCGGCAGGCAGCCGCCCATCGGGTTGATCTTCTCCTTCTTGAACAGCTCCATCATCGCCTGCTGGTACTTCTGCCGGTCGTCGCCGTAGCGCTCCTTGAGCTGGGCCAGGCGCGGCTGGAACTTGCGCATCTTGGCGCCGGACTTGTACTGCGCCGCCGACAGCGGATACAGCGCCAGGCGCAGCAGCACCACCAGGCCGATGATCGCCCAGCCCCAGTTGCCGACCAGCGCGTGGATGTGGTTCAGCACCCAGAACAGGCCCTGGCCGATCACCGCCATCAGCGAGAAGCGGCTGTAGTCGACCACGCGGTCCAGGCCCTTGACGTCCTCCTTGGCGATCGCGCCGACCAGCTTGGGGCCGACCCACAGCCGCGCCTGGGTGGTCGCGCTCTGGCCCGGGGCCAGGGTGAAGCCGGGGCCGCGCAGCTCGGCGACGTCGCGCGGACCGTCCTGCGCCAGCACGTACAGCGAGGCCTGGTCGGCCTGCGGGATCCAGCTGGTGAAGAAGTGGTGCTGCAGCAGCGCGATCCAGCCGCCGGTGATCTGGCGGTTGAGGCCGCCGTCGTCCATGTAGTCCTTGAACGCGCGACGCTCGTAGCCGCCCTGCGGGCTGTACCAGGTGGCGCCGTTGAAGCTGAAGGAATCCGGGTTGGTCATGCTGCGGTCGACAATGCCCGGTACGCGGCTGAGCTTGCGGAACACGTAGCCGCTCCAGGTGCCGCTGCCCTGATTGATCACCTCGTCCTTGACCTGGATGGCGTAGCGGCCGCGCTCAAGGGTGAAGCTGCGGCGGATGCTCACCCCGTCGGGGCCGTGCCAGACGAACGGCACCGTCAGCGTGTCCTGGCCCTGCGCCAGCGCGAACTGCGTCGTGCCCGGCTGCTCGAGCTGGAAGCCGCCCACGCCGGGCACCGGCGAGGCGTCGCTGGCCCAGCCGGTGATGGCGTTGTACGGATGCGCCGGGTCCTCGGTCAGCAGCTTGACCGGCGGCGAGCCGGCGTCCTTGGTCTGCGGGAAGCCGAGCAGTTCGGCGTCGAGCACGCTGCGGCCATCGAGCACCAGCCGCAGCACGTCGGTGCTGACCGTCACCCGCGGCGCGGCCTGGGCGCTGGCCGCGGCCGGTGCCGGGGTGGCCGCGGCGGCGGTGCCACCGTTGCCGGCGGCCTGCGGGACCGGACCGGCGGCGGGTACAGCGTCGGCATCGCTGGCGGCCGGGACCGCGGCGGCGGCCGGCGTGGCCAGCGGCGGTGCGCTGTGCTCCCGGTTCCACTCCATCCACAGCAGCACAGCCACCATCAGCCAGGCAAAAATCAGGAATACACGGGTCTGGTTCATCAGGGCGGCAAACTCGGCTAGCCGGAACGGGAGTCCGGCGGGGAAATGGAAGGAAGATCGGCGTGCGAAGGCCGCGGCATTGTGCCGCCCGGCGCCGGGTGGGGCAATGCGCCGGCACGGCGCAGCAGCCGCAGGAAGGCCTCGCGCAGTTGCGCGTTGCCGGCACGCGAGGCGGCCGAACGGGCCACCACGACATAGTCGCCGCCGGCCAGCGCCGGCAGGATCTCGCGCATGCTCTCGCGCAGCACCCGCTTGATGCGGTTGCGCACCACGGCGCGGGTATCGACCTTGCGCGAAACCGCCATGCCCAGCCGCGCCGGGCCCTCGCCGGCACGCCAGTGCAGACTGAACAGCGGATCGGAGATGCGGCGGCCGTCGTTGAAGACGCTGGTGTATTCGACGCGCAAACGAACCCGCGCAGAGCGAGGGAATCGCTTGCGCGGGTTGCGGGTGTTCACGGCAGGGATTGCGGCGGCCGCACGGAGCGGCGCGGCAATCAAGCGCTCAGGCGCTTGCGGCCCTTGGCACGACGGCGGGCGAGGACCTTGCGGCCATCAGCCGTCTTCATACGGGCACGAAAGCCGTGGTCGCGCTTGCGCTTGAGGTTGCTGGGTTGGAAGGTGCGCTTGGTGGCCATGGGGGCCTCTGTATGAATGAGACGGAAAGAACCGGAAATTCTATAGATGCCTGCCCCATGCAGTCAACTGCCGCGACGGCTCGCGGCTTGCCGGGCTGTGGATGAGGCTGTGAACAAGTGGTGGGGAAACATTCCCGCATCCCCTCGGCGGTGATAGTCTGGTCCATCCATTTTCCCCTTGTGCGGCCCGTGGCGCAGCGCGTCACGCTGCAGCCGCGCGGTCCTGTGACGAACCTACCCGATGGATGTCTGGCCCCGTTGCCTCGAACGCCTTGAAGCCGAATTTCCCCCCGAGGACGTTCATACCTGGCTGAAACCCCTGCAAGCCGAACCGCGCAATGGCGCGCTGGTGCTGTACGCGCCCAACGCGTTCATCGTCGACCAGGTGCGCGAGCGCTATCTGCCGCGCATCCGCGAGCTGCTGGGCCACTTCGCCGGCAGCGAGGAGGTCGCGCTGGAGATCGGCTCGCGCCCGCGGGCGGCGGCACCGGTTGCGCCGGCCGCTGCAGTGCAGCCGGCGGTCACGGTCGCCGCCGAGGCCGTGCCGTTCGCCGGCAACCTGGACGCGCACTACACCTTCGCCAACTTCGTCGAGGGCCGCAGCAACCAGCTGGGCCTGGCCGCCGCGATCCAGGCCGCGCAGAAGCCCGGCGACCGCGCCCACAATCCGCTGCTGCTGTACGGCGGCACCGGCCTGGGCAAGACCCACCTGATGTTCGCCGCCGGCAACGCCATGCGCGCCGCCAATCCCGCGGCCAAGGTGATGTACCTGCGTTCGGAGCAGTTCTTCAGCGCGATGATCCGTGCGCTGCAGGACAAGTCGATGGACCAGTTCAAGCGCCAGTTCCAGCAGGTGGACGCGCTGCTGATCGACGACATCCAGTTCTTCGCCGGCAAGGACCGCACCCAGGAGGAGTTCTTCCACACCTTCAACGCGCTGTTCGACGGTCGCCAGCAGATCATCCTCACCTGCGACCGCTACCCGCGCGAGGTCGAGGGCCTGGAGCCGCGGCTGAAGTCGCGCCTGGCCTGGGGCCTGTCGGTGGCGATCGACCCGCCCGACTTCGAGACGCGCGCGGCGATCGTGCTGGCCAAGGCACGCGAGCGCGGCGCCGAGATCCCCGACGACGTGGCGTTCCTGATCGCCAAGAAGATGCGCTCGAACGTGCGCGACCTGGAAGGCGCACTCAACACGCTGGCCGCGCGCGCCAACTTCACCGGCCGCGCGATCACCACCGAGTTCGCCCAGGAGACGCTGCGCGACCTGCTGCGCGCCCAGCAGCAGGCCATCGGCATCCCCAACATCCAGAAGACCGTGGCCGACTACTACGGCCTGCAGATCAAGGACCTGCTGTCCAAGCGCCGCACCCGCTCGCTGGCGCGGCCGCGGCAGATGGCCATGGCGCTGACCAAGGAGCTGACCGAGCACAGCCTGCCGGAGATCGGCGACGCCTTCGCCGGGCGCGACCACACCACGGTCCTGCACGCCTGCCGCCAGATCAAGAGCCTGATGGAGACCGACGGCAAGCTGCGCGAGGACTGGGACAAGCTGATCCGCAAGTTGAGCGAGTGATTCCCGCGGGGGATCGGGGCGGCACGCCGGCGCGGCGGTCGGTCCCGCGTGGCAGGTGGCCTTGGTGGGAAAAACGGTGCACGATTTCCGGACAAATCAGGGAGAATCTGTGGATAAATGGATGCCCGTGACGGCCCGGAAATCTATCCACAGCTTTTCCCTCAGCTCCAGGCCGGTTAGTACATAGGGTTCGGGGCAGATAAAATCCAATTTAAACAATGCCTTACACCAGTTTTCAACCGATTCTGCCGCTACCAGCACCACCAAGCTTTTGATTTATCCATATCTTTTTTAAAGCATAGGGGCACGGAACCACATGCGTTTCACACTGCAGCGCGAAGCCTTCCTCAAGCCACTGGCCCAGGTGGTCAATGTGGTCGAACGCCGCCAGACACTGCCCGTGCTGGCCAATTTCCTGGTCCAGGTCAAGGACGGCCAGCTTTCGCTGACCGGCACCGATCTGGAAGTGGAAATGGTCTCGCGCATCGCGGTCGATGATGCGGAGAACGGCGAAACCACGATTCCGGCGCGCAAACTGTTCGAGATCGTGCGTGCCCTGCCCGACGGCAGCAAGGTCACCGTGTCGCAGTCGGGCGAGAAGATCACGCTGCAGGCCGGGCGCAGCCGCTTCACCCTGGCGACGCTGTCGGCCAACGATTTCCCGTCGGTCGACGAGGTCGAGGCCACCGAACGCGTGGTGGTGCCCGAAGCCGCGCTGAAGGAGCTGATCGAGCGCACCGCCTTCGCCATGGCACAGCAGGATGTGCGCTATTACCTCAACGGCCTGCTGTTCGACCTGCACGACCAGACATTGCGTTGCGTGGCCACCGACGGCCACCGCCTGGCACTGTGCGAGACCGAGCTGGAAGGCGGCTCCGGCACCAAGCGGCAGATCATCGTGCCGCGCAAGGGCGTGACCGAGCTGCAGCGCCTGCTGGAAGGCGGCGATCGCGACGTCGAGCTGGAAGTCGGCCGCAGCCATGTCCGCGTTAAGCGCGACGATGTGACGTTCACCTCCAAGCTGATCGACGGACGTTTCCCCGATTACGAGGCCGTCATCCCGATTGGGGCCGACCGCGAGGTCAAGGTCGATCGCGAGGCCCTGCGCGCTTCGCTGCAGCGCGCCGCGATCCTGTCAAACGAGAAGTACCGCGGCGTGCGGGTCGAGGTTTCGCCAGGCCAGCTGAAGATCAGCGCCCACAACCCCGAGCAGGAAGAGGCACAGGAAGAGGTCGAGGCCGATACCAAGGTGTCCGACCTGGCGATCGGCTTCAACGTCAACTACCTGCTGGACGCGTTGTCGGCGCTGCGCGACGAGCACGTTGTGATCCAGCTGCGCGACGCCAACTCCTCGGCCTTGGTGCGCGAGGCGGGCAGCACCAAGTCGCGCCACGTGGTGATGCCGCTGCGTCTGTGACCGCCGGTTCCACGTGGAACACCGATCGACGCCCGGGAGTGATCCCGGGCGTTTTCGTTTG
>JAFADB010000189.1 GCA_023425225.1 Pseudomonadota bacterium | reverse complement strand
TGATGCGCACATCGTTGGCGTTCGGGCCGTGCCACGGCTCGTAGTCGCCGGCGCGCTTGATGTCGGTGATGGTCACGGCCAGCCGCTGGCCGGCGGGGAGTTGCTTGAGCGCCTGCTTCTGCAGGTATTCGGCCAGTTCCTGCACCCAGTTGCCGCGTTCCGCTTCCCAGCGGTTGCGCGACTGGCGGATCTCGGTGAACTGCGCCGGATCGGTCCATTGCACCTGTACCGGGCCGTCGTCGTTCAGCGCACGCGGCGCCTGCGGATCGGTGACGGTGCGTGGTGCGGCACTGGCGGTGCCGGCCAGCAGGCCGGCAAGCAACATGACTATCAAGATCGCGGTCGTTCTCATGGCGATCTCCCTCTGCTCTCGGACGTCGGCCGAGTGTGGCGCCGGACCGGCCCGCCCGCAATGCGCCGGCGCGATGCCCGGGTCCTCCGTTGCACGGGATTCATGCCCCTGACATGCGCGTCACGGCGTGTCGGCGGGTGCTTCACGCCCGTCGCGCGAGGATCGTTGCACCCCCGTGTCAGGGAGCGCCATGAAACCCATTCCTCCGCGCGTGCGTGCCGATCTTCGTATCCAGTTCATCGCCTGGGCGAAGCAGCACGGCCATAGTCCGGCCACCGGGGCGGAAAGCTTCGTGCGCGAGATGGACCTGGAGAACATCGCGCGCGACATGGGCATGGTCCCGGGGCCGGCCGCGCGCCAGGCACTGCGCGATGACCTGGCCGCCCTGGCCGAGGACAGCGACGTGGCGGTGCAGTTCCCGCCGATCTACGAGTACGCCAGTCGCCGTGGCATCCACTTCCGCTATTCGCTGATGCTGGTGATCGCCGAGGACTGCGTCGAGTGGACGGCACGGGTGTGGCGCGGCATGGATTACCTGGGCCTGGTCGTCGGCCGCGGCGGCGGCACGCGCGCCAACTACACCCGGCTGGCACGCATGGCGATCGAGGACGAACTGGAGCGCAGCGCTCCGCGTTTCGCGCTGCACTGACGGACGCTGGCACGGGAGAGCGGGCGGCCCCCTTGGCGTGCGGCCATGCGGATTGTGCCAGCCCAACCACGATGAGCGCCGGGCAAGGGTGACGACGGCCACCTTTCTACACATGCCGTTGACGTCGGCCCCGGCCGCCGCGGCCATAATCCCGGGTCAGTCGACCGGCCCGGGAAAGGCCGGTCCATCCCATGAGAAGCGCCCGGTGAACCCTCCTGCCATTCCTGCCGTGAACTTGCCCGTCGCCCCCGAGCCGCTATCGGACGGGCACTACCAGCAGTTCCTCGGCGCGCTTGAAGCCGGCTTCTGCGTGGTCGAGGTGCTGTTCGAAGGTGGACGGGCAATCGACTACGTCTTTCGCGAGATCAATCCCGCCTTCGAACGCTTCACCGGCATACACGATGCGCTGGGGCGGCGCATGCGCGAGATCGAGCCGGCACACGACGAACACTGGTTCCAGCGCTACGGCGAGGTCGCGCTGACCGGCACGCCGCTGCGGATCGATCTGCCGGCCACCGCGCTGGGGCGCTGGTATTCGGTGTATGCCCACCGCATCGGCGACGCGGCGCGTCACCGCGTGGCGATCCTGTTCATCGACATCACCGAGCGCAAGCGCATCGAGCGCGAGCTGGCCGAGAGCGAGGCGCGCTTCAGCGCGCTGGCCGACGGCCTGCCGATGCCGGTGTGGGTGCTCGATGCCGAGGGCGTGGTGCGCTTCGTCAACAGCGCCTATTACGAGTTCTTCGGCGTGGAGGCCGGTGCGGTGGTCGGCTGGGACCAGCTGGTGCATCCGGAGGACCTGCCGGTGTTCCGCTTCGAGCTGGCCGCCGCGCTGGCCGAGCCGCGCGCCATGCACGCCCTGGTACGCGCCCGCCGCAGCGACGGCCAGTGGCGCTGGGTGGAGGTCAATGGCACGCCGCGCTACTCGGCCGACGGCCGCTTCATCGGCCTGGCCGGCAGCAGCCCGGACGTGACCGAGCGGCGCCAGATCGAGATGGCGCGCGAGCAGCTGCTCGAGTCCGAACGCACCGCACGCAACACCGCGGAAAGCATGGCGCGGCTGAAGGACGAGTTCCTCGCCACGCTCTCGCACGAGCTGCGCACCCCGCTCACCACCATCCTCGGCTGGAGCGATCTGCTGCTGCAGCGGCTGGGTCCTGACGATCCCAGCCGCAAGGGGCTGTCGGTGATCGCCAGCAGCGCCCGCGCGCAGAAGCGGCTGATCTCGGACATGCTCGATCTCAGCAGCATGCTGCTGGGCAAGGTGCAGCTCGAAGTGGAGCCGCTGGACCTGGTCGAACAGGTGCGCGAGGCGCTGCGGGCGCAGGAGACGATGGCCAGGGAAAAGCAGCAGCGGCTTTCGCTGCAGGTGCCCGACTTCCCCTGCCTGATCCGCGGCGACGCCACGCGGCTGCAGCAGGTGTTCTGGAACCTGTTGTCGAACGCGATCAAGTTCACTCCCGAGCAGGGCCACATCGATGTCTCCGTCACTGCCGACGCCGGCCACTTCGTGGTCAGGGTGAGCGACAGCGGCGACGGCATCGCCCCGCAGTTCCTGCCGCACCTGTTCGGCCGCTTCCGCCAGGCCGATGCCACCAGCACGCGCCGCCACGGCGGCCTGGGGCTGGGGCTGGCGATCGTGCAGCAGCTGGTGGAGATGCATGGCGGCCAGGTGGCCGCGGCCAGCGAGGGCCAGGGACTGGGGGCCACCTTCAGCGTGACCCTGCCGCGCCAGCCCGCCGACACGACGGCGCCGCTGCCGCAGCGGCGCTCGGCCGAGGCGCTGGCCGAGCAGGTGGTGGAAGCGCAGTCGCTCGACGGCCTGCGCCTGCTGGTGGTCGAGGACCAGCCCGACGTGCTCGACTATCTCGGCCGCCTGCTCGAGGAACAGGCGGCCCAGGTCACGCTCGCGCCTTCGGCCACCACCGCGCTGGAGGTCCTGGATAACGAAGGGCATGAGCACTTCGACGCCCTGTTGACCGACATCGGCATGCCCGGCATGGATGGCTACGGCCTGATCCGCACCATTCGCGACAACATGGGGCTCGATGCGGTGGCGCTGCCGGCGGTGGCGGTGACCGCCCTGGCGCGCGACGACGACCGCCAGCGCGCGCTGGCCTCCGGCTTCCAGGCCCACCTGGCCAAGCCCTACAGCATTTCGCAGCTGGTCGCGGTGATCCGTGCCGCGTGTGCCCCCAAATGACGGTGGCCCGGCCGCCAGATTCAGCCAAGGAGTGATCCATGTCCCAGCAAGCACCGCGCGTCCATACCAGCCAGGCCGAGATCGAGTCCCTGCAGGCGCTGATCGTGAAACTGCGCGAGGGCGTCCGCGTCGAGCTGCTGCTCGATGACGGCAGCCGCGTGCTGGGCACCGTCACCGTGCAGCCGACCCTGCAGGTGTTCCGCGACGACGACGAGCAGGAAGGCAGCAACAGCCTGCTGCGGCTGGACGACATCGACGACCCCGCGCAGCAGCACCTGGTGTGGCTGGACACCATCGAGCAGGTCCGCGAGCTGGCGCCGCAGGCGTGAGCACCGGCACGCTTTGACGCGCGCTTTACCTTCGCCGCGCCGGCTGCGGCGATCATGGCCGACTTCACTCCCCCACAGGTCTGCCCCGTGACGACATTCCTCGCTGCACGCTGGAGTCCCTTCCTGCTTTGCGCCGGCCTGCTCGCCGGCTGTGGTGACACCGCCCGTTATCCGGTCGAGCAGGGCGCCGGACCCGACCCGGTGCTGCCGGCGCCGGTCAAGCGCCTGATCCCCACGGTGAACGTGGCCCCGGCCAAGCCCTGGGCCGGCGATGCGGCGCCGGTGCCAGCCCCCGGCCTGGCGGTGAATGCCTTCGCGCGCGGGCTCGACCATCCGCGCTGGCTGTACGTGCTGCCCAACGGCGACGTGCTGGTGGCCGAGAGCAACGCGCCGGCGCGCGGCGAGCAGGAGAAGCCGGGCCTGAAGGACAGGATCGCCGGCTCGGTGATGAAGAAGGCTGGCGCCCGCACGCCCAGCGCCGACCGCATCACCCTGCTGCGCGATGCCGACGGCGACGGCGTGGCCGAGGTGCGCACGCAGTTCCTCAAGGGCCTGTACTCCCCGTTCGGCATGGCGCTGGTGGGCGACCGCTTCTACGTCGCCAATGCCGATGCGCTGGTGAGCTTCCCCTACCAGGACGGCGACACGCAGATCAACGCCAGGCCGCGCTTCGTCGCCAACCTGCCCGGCGGCCTCAACCACCACTGGACCAAGAGCCTGGTGGCCAATGCCGACGGCAGCAAGCTCTACGTCGGCGTGGGTTCCAACAGCAACGTCGCCGAGAACGGCATGGAGGCCGAGCTCAATCGCGCCGCGATCCTGGAGATCGACGCCGTCAGCGGCGCCACCCGCGTCTATGCCAGCGGCCTGCGCAACCCGGTGGGCATGGCCTGGCAGCCGCAGACCGGGACGCTGTGGACCGTGGTCAACGAGCGCGACGAGATCGGCAGCGACCTGGTGCCGGACTACCTCACCTCGGTGCGCGAAGGCGGCTTCTATGGCTGGCCGTACAGCTACTACGGCCAGCACGTGGACGAGCGCGTGCAGCCGCCCAGGCCCGATCTGGTCGCCAGCGCGATCAAGCCGGACTACGCGCTGGGCGCCCATACCGCCTCGCTGGGCCTGACGTTCTATCAGGGCGACCTGCTGCCGGCGCAGTACCGCGGCGGCGCCTTCATCGGCCAGCACGGCTCCTGGAACCGCAAGCCGCGCAGCGGCTACAAGGTCGCCTTCGTGCCGTTCGCCGACGGCAAGCCCAGCGGGGCGCTGCAGGACGTGCTGACCGGTTTCCTGGACGCCGACGGCAACGCCCAGGGGCGGCCGGTCGGCGTGGTCGAGGACGCGCACGGTGCGCTGCTGGTGGCGGACGATGTCGGCAACGTGATCTGGCGCGTCACCCCGGCGACCGCAGCGCCGGCCGTTGCGGCGCCGGAGTAAGCGGCACGTCAGGAGAATCGACCGGCGAGGAAAGTCGCTCCGGCTTTCTCGTCGCCGTCGTGCGAAGGCGAACTGCCGTCCAGGGAGCGTTTCATCGTTGGGATGCCGAGTGGCTGGAACGCAAGGCTCCGGGCGTGCTTCGGGGTCCTCCGGAACGCGGATCGAGGCTTCCGCGGCGTCATTTCCGCGCAGGCGGTAGATGCTTTTCTGCCGCCGGATGGCCGGTCATCCGGGGACGTTCTTGCAGATCACGGCAACGTCCATGGGTTGCCGCTTGCGCGGGAGCGACTAACAGCAGTGCACGCAGGCCGGGGAGAGACCCAGTGCCTGCGTCTTGAACGGCGATTTGCCGTGAGATTGAGCTTCTGCAACCGGCTGATTTAACAACTGAAGTCGCTGGATCCCCGCCTGCGCGGGGACGACGAGCACATGGGTGCCGATGCCGCGATCCCCGTCGCGTTGTCGCCAAGCGATACCGTGACAGTGCGATCACGCCCGATACCGATCGTCTCAGGGCACGGCCGCCTCAGGGCACGACCGGCTCGGCCGCGGCGCCGAACCTGCGCGCATAGCCGCGTTCCCCGGCGATGCGCGCCACTTCTTCTTCCGGGAGTTCCGGGGCGCCGTAGATGGCGTACACCACCTCGCCGTCCACTTCGCCGGTGCCGTACAGGCGGTAGCGCGGCGTGCCCGAACCGGTGTTCTCGGGGTAGTGCAAGGGAGGGCGTGCGCCATCCAGGTCCATTTCGCTGTTGTCGACGACGCCACCGATGAAGAGGGCTCGCATGGACTTCTCCTGGGTTCGTGGGGTATGCGACCACCCTAGACTTGCGGATGTTCGATTGGCATCAATGCGGCGTTGGCGAAGCGCAAATCCGCGCCCGCGCCAACGCGGGTCGTGGCGCCGCCGCGCGCCGGCGACGACGGCCGGGGCCGGGCCGATAGAATGGGCGGCTCCCCGTCCCCATGTATCCGATCATGCCTGTCGCGCAAGACGCTCCCCTGGAAACCCTGTTGCTGCCGTTCGCCAACGGCAGCCTGCGCTGGCCGAAGGGCCGGGCGCTGTTCCTGCGCGCACGCGCCGGCTGGCCGCTGCGCGAGCAGGTGCGCGGCGAACTGCTGTGCGAGCAGAGCTTCCGCCCGTTCGCGCAGGTGCTGGAACGCGACGGCTGGACAGTAGTGTCGTGTCAGCGCCCAAATGCCGGCCCTGTGCTTGCCCTCGACTCGCATCGCCGCGGTGCGGACCTTGCCAAGACGGCCAGTCCTGGCGGCGGTCCGCGCCTTGCGCTGCAAGCCGATGGCGGCGCCCATGACCGACATTTGAACGCCGACGCGACACTGGCCGACGAGGCCGCGCTGGACGCGGGCGACGAGCGCTTCGAACTGGTGCTGGTGCTGCCGCCGCGCCAGCGCGAGGAGGCACGCGCGCTGTTCGCACGTGCGGTGGCCTTGGCGGCGCCGGGAGGCGTCGTCGTCGCCTGCCAGGCCAACAACGAGGGTGCGCGCTCGGGCGAGGGCGACCTGCAGCAGCTGGCGGGCCTGGGCGGCAAGCTGACCAAGAACCACTGCCGGGTCTACTGGACCGCGCCGCTGGCCGGTGGCCACGACGCCGCGTTGCTGGCGCAATGGCGCACGCTGGACGCGCCGCGGCCGATCCTCGACGGGCGCTTCCTCAGCCGCCCCGGCATCTTCGCCTGGGACCGCATCGACCCCGCCTCGCAGCTGCTGGCCGGGCAGCTGCCGGCCACCCTGGCCGGGCGCGGCGCCGACCTCGGCGCCGGCTACGGCTACCTGTCCGCGCACGTGCTGGCGCACTGCCCGCAGGTGACCGCGCTGGACCTGTACGAGGCCGAGGCGCGCGCGCTGGCGCTGGCGCGGCGCAACCTGGAACCGGTCGCCGGCGACGTGGCGCTGGACTACCGCTGGCACGACGTCACCGCCGGCATCGATCCCGGCTACGACTTCATCGTCAGCAACCCGCCGTTCCACACCCCGGCGCGCGCCGACCGCCCGGACATCGGCCAGCGCTTCATCGCCGTGGCCGCGCAGGCGCTGCGGCCCGGCGGCCAGCTGTGGCTGGTGGCCAACCGCCACCTGCCGTACGAGCAGGTGCTCAACGACAGCTTCGGGCAGGTGCGCGTGGCCGCCGAACGCGACGGCTTCAAGGTGATCGCCGCCACCCGCAGCGGGCGTGGCGCATGAAGCTGCTGCGCTACATCGCCAACCTCGGCTACGGCAGCCGCCGCCAGGTGCAGCAGCTGTTCCGCGAGGGCGCCGTCACCGATGCCGACGGCGAGGTGCTGTATGCCGACGACGAACTCGGCGACCCGGCGCGGGTGCGCCTCGACGGCGAGCCGCTGGACCCGCCGCCGGGCCTGCTGCTGATGCTGCACAAGCCGACCGGCTACACCTGCTCGACCAAGGACAGTGGCCGGCTGGTCTACGAGCTGCTGCCGCCGCGCTTCCGCCTGCGCTCGCCGCTGCTGTCGCCGGTGGGGCGGCTGGACCGCGACACCAGCGGCCTGCTGCTGTTCACCGACGACGGCGCGCTGCTGCACCGGATCATCTCGCCCAAGGCCCGGCTGGCCAAGGTCTATGAGGCGACGCTGGCGCAGGACCTGCGCGGCGACGAGGCGGCGCTGTTCGCCAGCGGCACGCTGATGCTCGAATCGGAACAGACCCCGCTGTTGCCGGCGCAGCTGCAGGTGCTGGCGCCGCGGCAGGCGCGGCTGACCCTGCACGAGGGCCGCTACCACCAGGTGCGGCGGATGTTCGCCGCGGCCGGCAACCACGTGCAGGCGCTGCATCGCAGCCGCATCGGCGGACTGGCGCTGGACGATCTGCCGGAAGGGCAGTGGCGCGTGCTCGATGCCGCCGCGCAGGCGCGGCTGTTCGGCGCCGGAGAAGCGGCATGAACGCGATCGCGCCGCTGCCGTTCCTGCCCGATGCGGTGATCTTCGACATGGACGGGCTGATGCTCGACAGCGAACGCATCATCCGCGAATGCCTGGCGCAGTCGGCCGCCGACCTCGGCGCCGAGGTCGAGCCGGAGTACTGGCTGGGCATGGTCGGCCGCGACGACGCCACCTGCCGGCAGATGCTGCGCACGCGTATCGGCGACAGCGACGCCGAGGCGCTGCTGGCCCACAGCTACGCCCTGTACGACGCCATCCTGCAGGACCGCGGCATCCCGCGCCGCCCCGGCATCGGCGAACTGCTCGAACTGCTGGCCGCCCGCGGCATCCCGCGCGCGGTGGCGACGTCCTCGCTGCGCGAGCGGGCGCTGCACAAGCTGCGCATGGCCGGGCTGCTGGACTACTTCGACACCGTATGCACCGCCAGCGACGTGGCCCGGCCCAAGCCGGCGCCGGACGTCTACCTGCTGGCCGCCGGCAGGCTGCAGGTGGCACCGGCCGCCTGCCTGGTGCTGGAGGATTCGCCCACCGGCGTGCGTGCCGCGCTGGCCGCCGGCATGACCGCGATCCAGGTGCCGGACATGCTGGCCCCGGACGCGGAGGTGCGCGCGCTGGGCCATCGCATCGTCACCTCGCTGGCCGATGCGCAGCGACTGCTGGAGGCGCGCCTGCGCGCCGGCTGAAGTGGGCCGGGATAGGCTGTCAGGTCCATCCCTTTCGACGTCTGCCGTTCCGCTTGCGTAGCCCGGACCAGCCTCCTGCGACGGGCCGAGGGGGGCGTCGCCCGCCCTCGTGAAACCGGGCCTGCCCGGCGGGGGCCCTATCGGAAAAGCCACGGCCGGGCGAGCTCGGCCCTACGGCGATGCGTCATCGGCGAACCGGGAAAGCCGCCACGCCGCGCTCAGGCGTACTGCATCTTCTTCGTCATGCCGCCATCGACGACGAAATCCTGGCCGGTGACGAACCCGGACAGCGCCGGCGACAGCAGGAACACCGCCAGCGCGGCGATGTCCTCGGGCGTGCCGACACGGCCGGCCGGGTGCTGGGCGTGGTCGGCGCGCGACAGCCTGGGCCTGCGCCGCCGCGCCGGCGACTGCCACGCCTCGGTGGCGATCCAGCCGGGGCTGATGCTGTTGACCCGCACCGCCGGTCCCGCGCTCAGCGCCAGCGCATGGGTGAAGGCGGCCAGCCCGCCCTTGGCGGCGGCGTAGGCCTCGCTGTGCGGCTCGGACTGCCAGGCGCGGGTGGAGGCGATGTTGACGATGGCGCCGCCACCGGAGCTGCGTTCCAGCGCCGGCAGCGCGTGCTTGCTGCACAGGAAGGCGCCGTGCAGCGATGACAGCCGCCGGTTCCACTCGCTCCACTCCAGCCGCGGCAGCGGCGCGACATGCGGATCGGCGATGCCGGCGTTGTTGACCAGCCCGTCGATGCGGCCGAACCTCGCCTGGGCGGCTGCGACGAAGGCCGCTACGCTGCGTTCGCTGGCCACGTCGAGCCGGCGGAACGCGGCCTGGTCCGGCCGCTGCCATTCATGCAGGCAGGCGCGTCCGGCCGCCACATCCAAGTCGCCGATCAGCACGCGGCCGCCGGCACCCAGCACCGCCTGGGCGATGCCGCGGCCGATGCCCCGGGCGCCGCCGGTGACTAGGACCACCCGCTCCCGCAGCGGCTGCGGGTCCCACGGCGCGATGGCGGGTACGAGCATCATGGCTCAGTTGTCCCGCGCCGCGCCTTCGGGCGACATCAGCCGGTTCCAGCCGTCCAGGCCCAGCCGCTCCAGCGTGGCGATGTTGCGCTCGACGATCGCGTCCGGGTCGGGGAAGGCGGCCACCGCGCGTTCCACGCTGTCCTCGCGCAGCAGGTGCAGGGTCGGGAACGGCGCGCGGTTGGTGTAGTTGGCGATGTCCTCGGGCGCATTGCCGGCGAACTGGTAGTGCGGGTGGAAACTGGCCACTTGCAGCACGCCCTGCAGGTCCAGCGCCTCGACCGCGGCGTCGGCGTTGTCGAGGAAGTCGTTGTAGTCGAGGAAGTCGCCGAGCACGTCCGGATGCACGATCAGCGTGGTGTCGACCTGCTCGGCGGGGGTATCGCGCAGCAACAGCAGTTCCTCGGCCAGCTGCTCGAGCAGTGCCTCGGGCGTGGAGGCGTCGCTGAGCACCAGCCGCACCTGCTGCTTGACGTACACCGCCTTGGCGAACGGGCACAGGTTCAGGCCGATCACCACGCGCTCGATCCAGCGGCGGGTGAGGGCCAGCGGATCGGCGTGCGGCAGCGGAGCGTCGGCGGTGTCCATCGGCCGGCTCAATCGCGGAAGTTGTCGAACTGCAGCGGCAGTTCCAGCTCGGTCTTCTTCAGCAGCGCGATGGCGTCCTGCAGGTCGTCGCGCTTCTTGCCGCTCACCCGCAGCTTGTCGCCGTTGATCTGCGCCTCGACCTTGATCTTGGCTTCCTTGATCTTGGCCACGATCTGCTTGGCGATCTTCTGCTCGATGCCCTGCTTGACGGTGATCTTCTGCCGCGCCCCGGTCAGGTTGGTCTCCACCTCGCCAAACTCCAGGCAGCGCACGTCGATGCCGCGGGCGAGCAGCCGCGCGCGCAGGATGTCGCTCATCTGCTTGAGCTGGAAGTCGCTGGGCGCGGACTGGCTGATGGTGGCATCGTCGAGCACGAACTTCGCGTCCACGCCCTTGAAGTCGAAGCGCGTGGTCAGTTCGCGGTTGGCCTGGTCCACGGCGTTGGTGAGTTCGTGCTTGTCCACTTCGGAAACGACGTCGAAGGACGGCATGGCGGGGTTCCTCTGCAAAGATATGCCGCACAGTTTATAGGGCGACGCCTGACTGCTGCGGGCAGCGGAGATCGCCACTGCCGCACGCGGCGATTCGGCGCCGCCGCGCCTGGCCTTGCGACTGCATGGCGCATCCGGCGCTGCCGGCGATAATGGCGCATGCCCATCCCCCACCGTCACCCCGCGCGCGCCGCCTTGTGGATGCTCGGCGCCGTCGCCGCCTTCTCGCTGATGGACGCGTCGATGAAGCTGCTGTCCGCCCGCTATCCGCCGATGCAGGTGACGATGCTGCGCGGCGCCGCCTCGCTGCCGTTCGTGCTGGCGTGGGTGCTGGCCACCGCCGGGCCGCGCTCGCTGCTGCCGCGGCGCTGGGGCCTGCAGCTGCTGCGCGGGGTGCTCGGCATCGTGATGATCGTCTGCTTCGTCTACGCGCTGAAGCGGCTGCCGCTGTCCACCGCCTACACGATCTACTTCGTCTCGCCGCTGCTGGTGGCGGCGCTGTCGGTGCCGCTGCTGGGCGAGCGGGTGGGGCCGCGGCGCTGGACCGCCATTGCCATCGGCCTGGCCGGCGTGCTGGTGGTGCTGCGCCCGGGCATGGGCGGCATCGTCTCGCTGGCCGGGTTCATGGTGCTGCTGGCGGCGCTGGCCTACGCCATCGCCTCGGTGACGGTGAGCCTGCTCACCCGCACCGACACGCCGCAGTCGATGGTGGTGTGCTTCCTGGCGGTGATGGCGCTGGGCGCCGGCGTCCTGGCCATTCCCGAGTGGACGCCGCTGAGCGCCGGCGACGGCTGGCTGATCGCCGGCATGGGCCTGGCCGGAGCGCTGGGGCAGGTCGCGCTGACCCGCGCCTTCCAGCTCGGCGAGGCCTCGATGGTGGCGCCGCTGGAATACACCGGCCTGGTCTGGGTGATCGCCTGGGACTGGCTGCTGTGGACCACGCTGCCCGACCGCGCCACCTGGCTCGGGGCGGCGATCATCGTCGCCAGCGGCCTGTACCTGATGCGGCGCGAACGGGTGAAGCGCGTCCGCGCCCCCGGCCCGCTGGAGCATCCGTGACCATGGGCGCAGAGGACGAACGGCGTTCCGTGCATGCCTGGAACGGCCAACAACACTCGTCCTCCCCGCGAAGGCGCATTGCTGTCCGGGGAAGTTTTCCTGCCTGGCCGGCCACGGCCTGCGGCAGGGGCCTTGCGACTTCGTCGGCAGTGGCGGGACTCTGATAGCGGGCCGCCATCCGTGTGCCCGTCGTCCCCGCGCAGGCGGGGACCCCGTGCCTGTGCCTTGAAAGGGACCGCTACCGGGAAATGCCGCAGCGGGTTGATTCCACCGCGCAAGTCGCCGGGTCCTGGCCTGCGCGGGGACGACGGGTTCGCTATTGCGAACGCGAGCCACGCCACTTCAGCCGGCAATTGTTCGATCCTGGGTTTTCTCCGGACTTGCCACCTTTAGAACGAAACGGCATAAGCTTCCGGGGGCTGGCATGGGCCATGCCTCCCGTGCACTGTTAGGCTTCACGCCCCTTCGGCTTTCCGGCGCCCCCACCCGGTGATCGAGTTCCAGCAACTGCAGAAG
>JAFADB010000178.1 GCA_023425225.1 Pseudomonadota bacterium | reverse complement strand
GCCACCAGCTCGACCACCGCCGCGTGCAGCTGGTTCTCGTCGCGCATCGGCGCGGTGCAGCCTTCCAGGTAGGACACGTAGGCCTTGTCCTCGCACACGATCAGGGTGCGCTCGAACTGGCCGGTGTGGCCGGCGTTGATGCGGAAGTAGGTGGACAGCTCCATCGGGCAGCGCACGCCCTTGGGGATGAACACGAAGCTGCCGTCGGAGAACACCGCCGAGTTGAGCGCGGCGAAGTAGTTGTCGCCGGTGGGCACCACGCTGCCCAGGTACTGCCGGACCAGCTCGGGGTGTTCCTTGATGGCCTCGCTCATGGAGCAGAAGATGATGCCCTTCTCGGCCAGTTCCTTGCGGAAGGTGGTGCCGACGCTGACCGAGTCGAACACCGCATCGACCGCCACGCCGGCCAGCCGCGCGCGCTCGTGCAGCGGCACGCCGAGCTTGTCGTAGGTGTCGATCAGCTCCTTGGGCACCTCGTCCAGCGACTTGTACTTGGGACCTTTGGGCGCGGAGTAGTAGCTCAGCGCCTGGAAGTCGATCGGCGCGATCTTCAGCTTGGCCCAGTGCGGCATCGGCATCTGCAGCCAGTGCCGGTAGGCGTCCAGGCGCCAGTCGGTCATCCATTGCGGCTCGTCCTTCTTGGCCGAGAGCGCGCGGACGATGTCCTCGCTCAGGCCGGGCGGGAGCGAGTCGGATTCGATGTCGGTGACGAAGCCGGCGTCGTAGCGACGTCCCAGGCGTTCGAGGATTTCGGCATTCTGCGGGGGAGCGAGTTCGGTGGCCATCGGGCTGCCTACTGTGTCAGGTGGTCGCGACGCGGACGGCGATCGGGCGCCGCCGGGCATCGCCGGAAGGGGAAGGGAGGGGGTGCAGCATCTGCGCCAGGGTGACGCCGCGCAGCGCTTCGGCGACGACGTCGTTGATCAGCCGCCAGTTCGAGCGCACGCCGCACTGGTGGGCGATGCCGCACTGGCTGTGGTCGTGGCTGCATTCGGTGATCGCCAGCGGCCCTTCCATGGCCTCGACGATCTCCACCAGGGTGATCCGCGCGGCATCGCGCGCCAGCCGGTAGCCGCCGCGCACGCCGCGCAGGCCCTCGACCAGGCCGGCCTGGGCCAGCGGCTTGAGCAGCTTGGCCACGGTGGTCGTCTCCAGCCCGGACTGCTCGGCCAGCTCGCTGGCGCTGAGCACCTCGCCTGGGCGGCTGGCCAGGACGGTCAGCACCACGGTGGCGTAGTCGGTCAGTTTGGTGACGCGCAGCATGGTCGGATGAGAGTGGCTTTCAATACGGACCAAAATTGTACCCTTTTGCGGCGGGCAGGCCAATCCGCATTGCCTGTGCGGTTCATCGACACCGTCGATGGTGCCGGCGGGCTTGGGCTCGCGGTGCGTTCTGCGCCAGAATCTCCGGTTCGACTCCCCCGGATTCCCACATGGCCCGCAAGATCGCAGCCCGCAAGTCCCGCATCCATGGCAACGGCGTGTTCGCCGTGCAGCCGCTCAAGAAGGGCGAACGCATCATCGAGTACAAGGGGCTCATCCGCACCCACGAAGAGGTCGACGCCGACGAAAGCGGCGACGTGGAGAGCGGCCACACCTTCCTGTTCACGCTGAGCGAGGACTACGTCATCGACGCCAGTCACGGCGGCAACGACGCGCGCTGGATCAACCACAGCTGCAACCCCAACTGCGAGGCGGTGATCGAGGAAGCCGAGGGCGACGATCGGCGCAAGGACCGCATCTTCGTCGAGGCGATCCGCAACATCCGCCCCGGCGAGGAGCTGACCTACAACTACGGCATCACCCTGGCCGAGCGGCACACGCCGCGGCTGAAGAAGATCTGGGCCTGCCGCTGCGGCTCGAAGAAGTGCACCGGGACCATGCTGCAGCCCAAGCGCTGACGCCGCGGCAACGAACGGTTCACGGTGGCGCCACGGCGGCGCTCCTAGCGTGGAAGGACACTTTCAAGCAGGAGATCCGCCATGAGCCATGCACTATCGGGCAAGCATGTCGCCATTCTCGCCACCGACGGCTTCGAGCAGTCCGAGCTGACCGAACCCAAGCGCCTGCTCGAGTCCTGGGGCGCGAAGGTGGATGTGGTCTCGCCCAAGCAGGGCGAGGGCATCCGCGGCTGGAAGCACACCGACTGGGGCGACACGGTGGCGGTGGACACCCCGCTGGCCGATGCCGACCCGGCCGACTACGACGCGCTGGTGCTGCCGGGCGGGGTGATCAATCCCGACGCGCTGCGCATCGACGCCAAGGCGGTGGACTTCATCAAGGCCTTCGCCGCCGCCGGCAAGCCGGTGGCCGCCATCTGCCACGGACCCTGGCTGCTGATCGAGAGCGGCCTGGCCAAGGGCCACCAGGTGACCTCGTGGCCCTCGCTCAGGACCGACCTGGTCAACGCCGGCGCGCAGTGGAAGGATGCCGAGGTGGTGGTGGACGGCAACATCGTCACCAGCCGCAAGCCGGACGACATTCCCGCCTTCGCCGATGCGGTGGCCAAGGCGCTGGAGGCCTGATCGCGCTCGCCCGGGCGTGCGCATGCGATGCGCGTCGTCGCTCCGGTGCTGGCCGGGCCCCGGTATGCTCAGCGCCCCTCGAGCAGCCCCGGCGGCACCAGCGCTTCCACGTCCTGGTTGAAGTGCACCACCAGCCGTCCGTCCTCCACCGCCGCCGACTGCACCTGCAGCGTGCCCATCATCGCGGCGATGGCCGGGTCGAGGCGGTAGATCGGTTCCTTGCGCGCGTAGTCGGCCAGCCAGACGTTCAACAGCCCGCGGGTGCTCGCGTCCAGGTCTCCGCCCGCCGCGGCCGGGGTGAAGCCGTCCACCGTGGGCTGGTCGAGGAAGAAGCCCTGCTGCTGCGTGTCGTAGCGCAGCGCGCTGCTTAGCTGCACGTTGCCTACCGCGACCGGCGCCGAGCCGGCGGTGGCCATCGCCAGATCGAAGCGCAACTGCAGCCGGTTGCCGGGCGGCAGCGCCAGCCTGGGATCGCTGACCGTGAGGGCCAGCAGCCCGCCGAGCGTGTCGTGGGTCTGCGGGAAACTGTCGTGCAGATTGTGCTGCACGTCCTCGGCGGTCACGCTGATGCGGTTGCCCTGCACGACGGGCGCGGCGACCGCGGCGCCGGTGCCGACCGCCAGCAGCAGTGCGAGCGCGATGCCGCGCGTGGAGTTGACGAAGCGGTTCATGGACACCGGCTGCAGGAGGACGAGGTCCGTCACTTTAGCCATCCACGGTGAACCCGCGGTTTATCGAGGCAGCGGGCACGCGACAGTGTCTGGCGGTACCCGGAGGCCGGCCCGCACGGCCGACGAGCCCACGCGTCGTCCCTGCGTGTCCACGCTTGGCGACGGCCGCGCGCCTGCGTTCAGTCCAGCACCGGTTGCAGCGAGGCCGAGGTGATCTCCCAGCCCGTGCCGTCCACCTTCGGTCGCAGGCGGTACCAGCCGCGCGCCTGCAGCACGCCGGAATCGGTGCGCGCGGTCAGGCGTACCGGTATCTCCACCGCGGTGGGCGGATGCCGGTCGTCCAGCGCCTTGCCGAGGTCGTTCTGCACGCGCAGGCTGCGGACGTCGCGCCAGCCACGCACCAATGCGTCGTCGGGCTGCGGCGGCGCGCGCCCGCCGCTCCAGAACGCATCGCTCTTGCCGCGGTCGCTGTCGAGCAGGGCCGGGAAATAGGCATGCAGGGTGGAGGTGGCGACAGTGAAGGCCTGGCCGTCGTCGCGTGCCTGCTGCCGGGCATCGGCATCGGCATCCTCGCCGGCCGCCGTCGCAATGTCCGTCGCCGGCGCGATCCGTGGCGCCGCCGGCTCGTCGCCGGCGGGATGGCGCTGGCACGAACAGCCTGCAAGCAGCAGGGGCAGCAGCATGGCTGGCCAATGGCGCATTTCGTGGCTCCCCGGGAGACTGGCTGCGCAGTGTACGGCGCCACGGCCCGGGTCGGGATGCGCTGTCGCGCGGACCTCAGTCGCCCGATGGCAGCGACTGGATGCGTTCTATCAAGGCATCGAGCTGGGGCTGCAGGTCCTGCAGTTCGCTGGAGACCGCGCCGCGGTGGCGCAGCGACTTGAGCAGTTGCAGGCCGATCGTCAGCGCGGCGCGGTCGTCGCCGGCCAGTCCGCGCTGGCGGTGGTTGGCCTCGAGCAGGCGCATCCAGTCCTGGTCGCAGGTACGTTCGAATTCGATGGTGCAGCGTCCGCTGCAGGGCAGCCCGTTGGCTTCGATGGGGCTTGCGGTGATGCGATAGCGTTGTTTGGAACAGGCCATGGTGGGAGGAAACGGCAGATCCGATGCCGCCACCATAGGCATCCGTGCGCGTGACCGCGATAGCCGGGGCCGCGACGCTATGTTCCAGTCCGGCGTCGTGGCCGGTTCAGCGGGTCTGGCGCAGCAGCGGGAGCGGATCGTAGGCGCCGTCGCGTCCGTAGATGCCGTAATGCAGGTGCGGCGGCGTGCCCCTGGCGTTGCCGCTGTCGCCCACGCTGCCGAGCCGGTCGCCGGGCCTGACCACCTGGCCCACCCGCAGGTCCGGTGCCCAGTCGTCCAGGTGCGCGTAGTAGTGGCGCTCCAGGGCCGGGCCGACCACCCAGACCTGGCGGCCGCCCAGGCCGCCTTCGCGGATGCTGCTGACGATGCCCGGCGTGGCCGCCAGCACGGCGGTGCCGCGCGGGGCGAAGATGTCCACCCCGGCATGCTCGCGGTCGCGTCCGCGCGGGGCGCCGAAGGTATCGGCGACACGGCTTGCCGCCACGCCCTGCACCGGCATGGCCAGCGATGTCGGCGGCGGCGAGCGCCACAGCGTCCAGGCCATGCGCGGCTTGTCGAGGAACGGCTGCTTCCACGCCCAGGCGGCCGCGACCACGCAGATCGCCAGCAGCAGCAACCTCACCAGCAGCTTGCGCAGGCGCACGGCGGGCGATCGTGTCCGCCGCGGATCCGTCGGCTCGGAAGGGGGCGTCATCGAGGGCTGTCATCGCTGCGGAGGAAGGTCCAGATATAGCGATTGCCGCTTGAGCGCCGCGTCAATGCGGCCGCTGGTGGTTTTCTTGGCCCCATACGCAGCGAGACGGCCTGGGCCGTCTCGCTTTGCATCGAACCGCGGTGACCGGATGCGGTCAGGCGGCGGAGTCCTTGAGCTTCTTGAGCGGACGGACCTTGAGCTTGGTGCTGGCCGGCTTGGCGGCGAACCACTGCTCTTCCTTGGTGAACGGGTTGATGCCCTTGCGCTTGGGCTTGGCAGGCACGCTGACCGTGGTGATCTTCAGCAGGCCCGGCAGGGTGAAGGAACCGGCGCCCTTCTTGTTGACCGAGGCGTGCACTGCGCTTTCCAGGGCGGCCAGCACGGCACGCACGTCCTTGGCAGCCAGTTCGGTGGCTTCGGCGATGTGTGCGACCAGGCCCGACTTGCTCAGGGCTTCCTTGATCGGCTTCGGTGCGGCCGGCTTTGCAGCGGCCTTGGTTGCAACTTTCTTGGCTGCCTTCTTGGGGGCAGCCTTCTTAGCGGTCTTTGCCATGATTTCCTGTTCCGTGAACGGTTGGTGTTTGGTCGCGCCGACCACCGTCGGCAAGGCGAAATGTAGGCGATGTGCAGGGTGGAGCCAATAGGAAAATAGGCAAATACCCATAAAAAATCGCTTCGGTTGCACGTTCGGACGTTATTTCCCCGTCGCCGGTCCCCGCCCGGGCTCGATCCTGTCCGGCGCATGCTGCCACACGGACGTAACGCCTCCCGCCCTAGGCTGGGCGCTTCATCCGATGCAGCAAGGAGTCTCGTATGGGAATTTCCCGCCACGCCAGCGCCCATTGGGAAGGCGATCTCAAGACCGGCCAGGGTCGCCTGGACACGCCGCAAAGCGGCGTGCTCGACAACGTGCCCTATGCATTCAACACCCGTTTCGGCGACAAGAAGGGCACCAATCCCGAGGAACTGATCGCCGCCGCGCATGCTGGCTGCTTCACCATGGCGCTGTCGGCCAAGCTCAGCGAGGCCGGCTTCCCGCCCGCGGCACTGGATACCCGCGCCGACGTCGACCTGTCGGTGGAAGGCGGCCCGCAGCTGTCGCAGATCCGCCTGAAGGTGACCGCGAAGGTTCCCGGCATCGAGGCCGAGCGCTTTCGCGCGATCGCCGAGGATGCCAAGGAGAACTGCCCGGTGTCCAAGGCGCTGAGCGCGGTGCCGATCAGCCTGGAGGCCGAACTGGCCGGCTGATCGCCGCCGCCGCACCGTGGCGGTAGCATGGCCGGTACTCACTGCCGGGGAACGCCGCCGATGTCGCCACGCCTGCTTGCTCTCGCCTGCGTCTGCCTGCTGCCGCTCACCGCGGCGGCGGCAGACGTGAACCTGCTGACCGCCGCCACGATCCGGACCTCCGATCCGCAGCAGCCGGTGGCCACCGCGCTGGCCTGGGACGAGCAGGGACGGATCCTGGCGGTGGGCGATGCCGCGCAGCTTGCCGGGCGCTATCCGCAGGCCCGGCGCGTGGACGCAGGCGCGTCCACGGTGGTGCCCGGCCTGATCGACGCCCACGGCCATGTCATGTACCTGGGCTATGCGCTGATGCGTGCCGACCTGGGCCACGCGCGCAGCAAGGACGAGGTGCTGGCGCGGTTGCGCGAATACGAGAAGACCCTGCCGGCCAATGCCTGGGTGCTGGGCGGCGGCTGGGACCAGAACGATTGGCCCGGCGGCCAGTTCCCCACCGCGGCGGACCTGGATGCGGCCTTCCCCGACCGGCCGGTTTGGCTGGAACGCATCGACGGCCATGCTGGATGGGCCAACACGGCGGCGCTGCGCCTGGCCGCGCAGGCCGCGCCGCAGCCGTTGAGCGGCGACTGGCAGCCGGAGGGCGGACGCATCATCCGCGAAGGCGATGCACCCACCGGCGTGTTGATCGATGGCGCGATGGCGCTGGTGCAGGCCGTGCTCCCCGAGCCGGATGACGCCTATCGCGAGCAGGCGTTGCAGCTCGCGCTGGAGGCGATGGCGCGCGACGGACTGACCGGCGTGCACGACATGGGGACTTCGCGCGCGGACCTGGCGCTGATGCGGCGCTTCGCCGACGAGGGCCGGCTGAGCGCGCGCATCGACGCCTACGCAGACGGCGATGGCGCCGCGCTGGCCGACCTGTGCCGCGAGGGCGTTTACAGTCATCCGGGCGGGCGGCTGAAGATGCAGGGCGTCAAGCTGTTCATGGATGGCGCGCTCGGCAGCCGCGGCGCCGCGCTGCTTGAGGACTACAGCGACGACCACGGCAACCGTGGCCTGCTGGTGACCGAGCCGGGCCGCTATGGC
Source organism: Pseudomonadota bacterium (assembly GCA_023425225.1). Classification (GTDB taxonomy): domain Bacteria; phylum Pseudomonadota; class Gammaproteobacteria; order Xanthomonadales; family Xanthomonadaceae; genus MMGLT7. Next base: position 8,906 of record JAFADB010000178.1, on the reverse strand, counting down.
GAGCTGGTGGCGCAGGCGAAATCCTGCGGCCTGCAGGTGGCCACCCACGCGATCGGCGACCGCGGCAACCGCGTCGTGCTCGATACCTATCAGCGCGTGCTCGGCACCGACGCCGGCAGCGACCACCGCTGGCGCGTCGAGCATGCGCAGATCGTCGCGCCGGCCGATATCCCGCGGTTCGCTCCGCTCGGCATCATCGCCTCGATGCAACCCACCCACGCCACCTCCGACATGCCCTGGGCCGAGCAGCGCCTGGGCCACGACCGGCTCGCCGGCGCCTATGCCTGGCGGCGTTTCCTCGACAGTGGCGCGCACCTGGCGCTGGGCTCGGACTTCCCGGTGGAATCGCCGGACCCGCGGCTGGGGCTGTACGCGGCCGTCACCCGCCAGGACCGCGAAGGCCAGCCGCCCGGCGGCTGGCTGCCGGACCAGCGCCTGACCGCGGCCGAGGCATTGCGCGGGTTCACCGGCGATGCGGCATTTGCCGGCAAGGACGAGAGCCAGGTCGGCCGGCTTGCCCCGGGACTGCACGCGGACTTCGTCGTCCTCGACCGCGATCCGCTGGCGATCGAGCCGTCGCAGCTGGACGATCTCAAGGTGCTGTCCACCTGGGTGGACGGACAGGCGGTGTACGACGGCACGGCAGTGCAGGAGCGCTGAGGGCGGCCGATCCCGGGCGACCTGCCATCGACGGAGAAAACGCCGGACGGACAAGCGCTGGTCGAAATGGCGGAATCCTCGCGGGGAAACGCGCATGCCTCATTGCCGCGAATGTGCATCGCGCTGTCGCTGGATGTGTTGCCCGCATCGTTGCTGCAGGCCAGTGAGGACGGTGCCGCAGCAACGACCCGGTGATGGCGGGACTTGAATCGCTCGCAGGTATCCGAACCCGTCGTCCCCGCTTTCGCGGGGACGACGGTTCGATTTTTCCAGGCTTGAGAAGTTTTCCCGGCTGGGAAAGTGCGGCCAGGCCGGATGTTTTCAGACCTGGCCCATCGCGGCTCGCGCTCCTCCCGCGAACGGCCCGTTTCAGGGAGTGGCCGGCTTCGCGCAGTGGGCGTCGAACGCGTCGCGCGTGTTCGGGAAGCCTTGCTGGCTGGCCAGCTCCCACGGCCGTTCGCACTTGCCGGTGCTTTCGCACCACGTGTAGCCGGCCGAGCCGATGCAGCCATGCGCATCACGGTCCGATCCCGGCATCGCGGCCGTGTCGGCCGGTGCGTCGGCTGGCGTGGCCGGCGGGGTTGGCGGCACCGACATGCTGCAGGCAGTCAATGCGGCGGCCAGGACGAGCGCCGACAGGTTCCGCTGATTCATAAGGCCTCCGGGCCAGCAGGGGACGAGGATGGAGACGCAACGATAGCCCGTGCCGCGGCATGCCGCCGTGTACGGGCTACCAGTCGATGCTGCCGCGGATCACCGTCTGCACCTGGCCGCCGGACCAGATCTCGCCGCCCGCGTCGATCGCCAGGTCCAGGCGCGCGTCGGAGCCGACCTCGCGTCCCTGGCTGACGCTGTAACGGCCGTCGCGCCCGGGTGCCGCGCCGCGTGCCTGCAGCCAGGCCGCCAGCACCGCGTTGGCGGCGCCCGAGGCGGCGTCCTCGAAGCGGCGGCCGTTGCCGACGAAGGCGCGTACGGCAAGGTCGGTCGCCCCGCCGGCGGCGGCCCGCGCCCAGGCGAACACGCCCATGCTGTCGCTGGCCACGGCCAGCGCGGCGATGGCGTCCCAATCGGGGATGAGTCCGCGCAGGGCGGCTTCGTCGGTCAGCTCGACCAGCCACCAGCGGCGGCCGCCGTCCATCAGCACCGGCGGCAGCGACCCCGGCGGCCAGCCGGCGATGGCGGCGGCCAGGCGCGGATCGTCGACGGCGGCGACTTCGACCACGCGGGCGCGCGGGACGCGGATGGCGATGCTGCGGTGGCCGTGCCGGGCGTCGATGCGCAGCGGCAGCGGCCCGGCGATGCCGTCCTGCACCAGCAGGCCGTCGCGCGGCGTCGCCAGCCCGGCCTCGATCACCGCGTGGGCGGTGCCGACGCTGGGATGGCCGGCGAACGGCACTTCCTTCTGCGGACTGAACATGCGGATGCGGTAGTCGGTGCCGGCCGCGGTGGCCGGGAACACGAAGGTGGTCTCCGGCAGGCGCGTCCAGCGCGCGATGGCCTGCATCGCCGCCTCGTCCAGGCCTTCGGCATCGAGCACCACCGCCAGCGGATTGCCGGCGCCCGGGCGCGGGGAGAACACATCCAGCTGCAGGAATCGGCGCGAGGTCATGGTCGGGGTGGCTCCGGCGAAACCCCGCAGCTTATCGGCCGCCGGCACGCGCGTCAGCGCTTGCCAGTGCCTACCAGTGCACGCTGCCGGCGATCACCGGCTGCACCAGGCCGCCGATCCAGACCTCCTGGTCCTCGTCCACGCGGATCTCCACCAGTCCGTCGCGGCCGCGCTCGCGGCCCTGGCTGGCGACGTAGCGGCCGCCACGCCCGGGCAGGCGCCGCTGCGCCTGCAGCAGCGCGGCCACCAGCGCGTTGGCGCTGCCGGTGACCGGGTCCTCGTCCACCCCGACGCCGGGGGCGAACGCGCGCAGCACCAGCTGGTAGCCGTCGCCGTCGGCCGGCGCGAACGCGGCCAGCTTGCCGCTGCGCGGCAGTGCGGCGATGGCGGCGATGTCCGGCTGCAGCGCGCGCAGGGCCGCCTCGTCGGTGACCTCCAGCAGCCACCATTCCGGTCCGTTGCTCCACAGCGACGGCTCGCCCGCGGCGATGGTGGCCAGCGACGGCGGCAATGCCGGCGGCGTGGCGATCAGCAACTGCGCCGCGGGGCTGCGCACGGCCACCAGCCGCTGCTGCGCCACGCTGCCCACGCGCACCGGCAGCAGGCCGGCGGCGCATTGCTGCAGCAGCCGGCCACCGGCCGGGGTCGCTTGCCCGGTCTCGACCGCCGCCCAGGCCGCGCCGACACTGGGATGGCCGGCGAACGGCAGCTCCATGCGCGGGGTGAAGATGCGGATGTGGTAGTCGGCGCCGGGGGCATCGGGCGGCAGGAAGAACACCGTCTCGGACAGGTTCAGCCAGGCCGCCAGCGCCTGCATGGCGGCGCCGTCCAGTCCGTCGGCGTCGAGCACCACGCCCAGCGGATTGCCCGCGCCGGGGCGGGCGGAGAACACGTCCAGTTGCAGGTAACGGCGTTCGCGCATGGTTGCAGGGGAAAACAGGGCCACGGAAGCGGGCGAGGTTGGCATAGAATCACAGATTCCGCCCGGCACGCCGGGCGTTCTTCTGCATCCTCCTCCCTCGACTTCCTCCGAATCAACCTCACATGCCTGCTTCCACCTCCGTCGATCGCTGGATCGTCCTCAAGTTCGGCGGCACTTCGGTGTCGCGTCGTCATCGCTGGGACACGATCGGGAAACTGGCGAACAAACGCGCCGAGGAGACCGGTGCACGGGTGCTGGTGGTGGTGTCGGCGCTGTCGGGCGTCACCAACGAGCTGACGGCGATTGCCGACGGCGCCGCCGACAGCCGCGAGCGGGTGCAGGCGCTGGTGCGCCGCCACCAGGAGTTCCTGGCCGAGCTGGAGCTGGGCGCGCAGGTGCTCGACGAGCGCCTGGCGGCGTTGCAGGCACTGCTGGACGACCCGCGCGCCGCCGCCCGCCCGCTGGACTGGCAGGCCGAGGTGCTGGGGCAGGGCGAACTGCTGTCCTCCACGCTGGGCGCGGCCTACCTGCGCACGCTGGGGCTGGACTTCGGCTGGATGGACGCGCGCCAGTGGCTGGACGCGCTGCCGCCGCAGCCCAACCAGAGCGAGTGGTCGCAGCGGCTGTCGGTGAACTGCCAGTGGCAGGCCGCCGCGGACTGGAAGGCGCGCTTCGACGCCCAGCCCACGCGCATGCTGATCACCCAGGGCTTCATCTCCCGGCACCAGGATGGCGGCACCGCGATCCTCGGCCGCGGCGGCTCGGATACCTCGGCGGCCTACTTCGGCGCGCTGCTTGGCGCCGGCCGGGTGGAGATCTGGACCGACGTGCCCGGCATGTTCAGCGCCAACCCGAAGGAGGTGCCGGACGCGCGCCTGCTGACCCGGCTGGACTACTACGAGGCGCAGGAAATCGCCACCACCGGCGCCAAGGTGCTGCACCCGCGCTCGATCAAACCGTGCCGCGACGGCCGCGTGCCGATGGCGATCCTGGACACCGAGCGCCCGCACATGCCCGGCACCAGCATCGACGGCGACGCCGAGCCGGTGCCCGGGGTCAAGGCGATCAGCCGCCGCAACGGCATCGTGCTGGTGTCGATGGAAGGCATCGGCATGTGGCAGCAGGTCGGCTTCCTGGCCGACGTGTTCGCGTTGTTCAAGAAGCACGGGCTGTCGGTGGACCTGATCGGCTCGGCCGAGACCAACGTCACCGTTTCGCTGGACCCCAGCGAGAACCTGGTCAGCACCGACGTGCTGGCGGCGCTGTCGGAGGACCTGGCGAAGATCTGCCGGGTCAAGATCATCGTCCCGTGCGCGGCGATCACCCTGGTCGGGCGCGGCATGCGCTCGCTGCTGCACAAGCTCTCGGACGTGTGGGCCACGTTCGGCAAGGAGCGCGTGCACATGATCTCGCAGTCGTCCAACGACCTGAACCTGACCTTCGTCATCGACGAGGCGGCCGCCGACGGGCTGCTGCCGATCCTGCACGACGAGCTGATCGATTCCGGCGCCATGCCGGTGCACGAGAGCCAGGTGTTCGGCCCGCGCTGGCGCGAGATCATCGGCCAGCTGCGGCCGCGCCCGGTGCCGTGGTGGAAGGGCGAGCGCGAGCACCTGCTCAGGCTGGCCGAGGCCGGCACCCCGCGCTACGTCTACCACCTGCCGACGGTGCGCGAGCGTGCGCGCCAGCTCAAGGCTGTGGCCGCGGTCGACCAGCGTTACTACGCGATCAAGGCCAACTCGCACCCGGCGATCCTGGAGGCGCTGGTGGCCGAGGACTTCGGCCTGGAGTGCGTGTCGCTGGGCGAGCTGCGGCGGGTGTTCGACACCATTCCCGAGCTGTCGCCGCGGCGGGTGCTGTTTACCCCCAGCTTCGCCCCGCACGAGGAATACGAGGCCGCGTTCGCGCTCGGGGTGCAGGTCACCCTGGACAACATCGAGGCGCTGCAGCGCTGGCCGCAGGTGTTCCGCGGCCGCGAGCTGTGGCTGCGCATCGACCTGGGCCACGGCGACGGCCACCATGCCAAGGTCAACACCGGCGGCAAGGCTTCCAAGTTCGGCCTGGCCGCGGCGCGGGTGGACGAGTTCGTCGAGGCCGCGCGCGCGCTGGACATCACCATCACCGGCCTGCACGCGCACCTGGGCAGCGGCGTGGAGACCAAGCAGCACTGGCGGCGCATGTACGACGAGCTGGCCGGCTTCGCCCGTCGCATCGGAAGCGTGCACACGCTGGACATCGGCGGCGGCCTGCCGATCCCCTACAGCGACGACGACGAACCCTTCGACCTGGACGCCTGGGGCGCCGGGCTGGCGGAGATGAAGGCGGTGCACCCGGCCTTCCGCGTGGCGATCGAGCCGGGCCGCTTCCTGGTGGCCGAGGCCGGCGTGCTGCTGACCCACGCCACCCAGGTGGTGGAGAAGGACGGCATCCGCCGCGTCGGCCTGGATGCGGGCATGAACGCGCTGATCCGCCCGGCGCTGTACGACGCCTGGCACGACATCGTCGACCTCGACCGCCTGGCCGCGCCGCGCGATGGCCTGCTCGACGTGGTCGGGCCGATCTGCGAGTCCTCCGACGTGTTCGGCCGCCGTGTGGCGCTGCCGGCCGCCACCGCGCCGGGCGACGTCATGCTGATCGCCGACGCCGGCGCCTACGGCTACGTCATGGCCTCCACCTACAACCAGCGCGCGCTGCCGAAGGAGGACATCATCGATGCGCCTTCGGCATGAGCACTTCGCACCCGAGCGCGCCGCGCGGACACCGGTCCGCCGGCGCGCGGCCTGCCTGACCCCGGATACACCATGAGCGTTTTCGACAAGAACACCGTCACCCGCTTCCGCTTCGTCCGCTGCGCGTTCGACGCCGGCACCGGCGTGGCGCAGCTGGCCTATGCCTTCGACGACGGCCCGGAGATGGTGGAGACCATCACCATTCCCGGCGCGCCGTTCGAGCTGCACGGCGCGCGCGCCGAGGCGGTGCAGCGCGCGCTGCGGCTGCTGCACCTGATCGCCGGGGTGAGCTACTACAAGGCCGCGGTGCCGCCGGTGATCGAGATCGACGGCTACGCCATCGATACGGCGACCGCGGCGCTGCTGGAACAGGTCTACCTCAACGGGCTGGGCGAGTTCGCTTACCGCAACGGGCTGAACCTGCGCGGGCGCATCCGCTTCCCGGCCACCGCGCTGGAGGAGGACGGCGATACCGCGTCCGGCGCCGCCGCGGTCGCGGCGACCGAGGCGCCGGCGCTGGGCCTGCGCGCGCATGCGCTCACCGCCATCGGCGGCGGCAAGGACTCGCTGGTCAGCATCGAGGCGCTGCGCGGCGCCGACGTGGAACAGACGGTGGCCTGGATCGGTGGTTCGCAGCTGATCCGCGCCTGCGCCGAGCGCACCGGATTGCCGCTGCTCAACATCGGCCGCCAGCTGGCGCCGGAGCTGTTCGAGCTCAACCGCCAGGGCGCGTGGAACGGCCACATCCCGGTGACCGCGATCAACTCGGCGATCCTGGTGCTGGCCGCGCTGCTGGTCGATGCCGACCAGGTGGTGTTCTCCAACGAGCGCTCGGCCAGCTACGGCAGCCAGATCCCCGGGACCGGCGAGGTCAACCACCAGTGGTCCAAGGGCTGGGCGTTCGAGCGCGCGTTCGGCGAGTACGTCGAGCAGCGCATTGCCGCCGACCTGCACTATTACTCGCTGCTGCGGCCGCTGTCGGAACTGGCGGTGGCGCGCCAGTTCGCCAGGAGCGACCGTTACGACGCGCATTTCTCCAGCTGCAACCGCAATTTCCACATCCTCGGCGAGCGCCCGGCGCACCGCTGGTGCGGGGTCTGCCCGAAGTGCCACTTCGTGTTCCTGGCGCTGGCGCCGTTCATGCCCAAGACCCGGCTGGTGGGCATCTTCGGCCGCAACCTGCTCGACGACCCCTCGCAGGCCGGCGGCTACGATGCGCTGCTGGAGTTTCACGACCACAAGCCCTTCGAGTGCGTGGGCGAGGGCCGCGAATCACGCGCGGCGATGGCCACGCTGGCCGCGCGTCCGGAGTGGAAGGAGGACGCGCTGGTGGCGCGCTTCGTGCGCGAGATCGCCCCGCAGCTCGATCCGGCCGGGCTGGCGATCGAGCCGCTGCTGGCACCGGACGAGGAGCACCGCATCCCGGCCTCGCTATGGGAGCAGTTGCGTGCGAATTTCGCAGCTTGAGGGCCGCCGCGTCGCACTGTGGGGCTGGGGTCGCGAAGGCCATGCGGCCTACCGCGCCATCCATGCGCGGTTGCCGCAGCTGCCGCTGACGCTGTTCTGCCGCCCCGACGAGGCCACCGCGGCGCAGGCCGATGCAGGCGGCGTGCTGGCGATCGAGACCGAGGCCAGCGCCGCGGCGCTGTCGCGCTTCGAGGTGGTGGTGAAGTCGCCCGGCATCAGTCCGTACAAGTCCGAGGCTCAGGCCGCGTTGGCTGCCGGCACGCAGTTCATTGGCGGCACCTCGCTGTGGTTCTCCGAGCACGCCGATGCCGACGGCTGCATCGCCAACGCCGTGTGCGTGACCGGCACCAAGGGCAAGAGCACCACCACCGCGCTGCTGGCACACCTGCTGCGCGCCGGCGGCGCGCGCGTCGGGCTGGCGGGCAATATCGGCCTTCCACTGCTTGAGGTACTCGACCCGCAGCCCGCGCCGGACTGGTGGGCGATCGAGCTGTCCAGCTACCAGACCGGCGAGGTCGCCCGCAGCGGTGCCCGGCCGCAGCTGGCGCTGGTGCTGAACCTGTTCCCCGAGCACCTGGACTGGCACGGCAGCGAGGCGCGCTACATCGCCGACAAGCTGTCGCTGGTCACCGATGCGGCCCCGCGCATCGCCGTGCTCAATGCCGCCGATCCGCGCCTGGCGGCGCTGCAGCTGCCGCGCAGCGAGGTGCACTGGTTCAACCGTGACGACGGCTGGCACCTGCGCGGCGAGGTGGTGCACCGCGGCGAACAGGCGGTGCTCGACACCTCCGACCTGCCGCTGCCCGGCCGCCACAACCGCGGCAACCTGTGCGCGGTGCTGGCGGCGATCGAGGCGCTGGGGCTGGACGCGGTGGCACTGGCGCCGGCTGCGCGCAGCTTCCGGCCGCTGCCCAACCGCCTGCAGACGCTGGGCACGCGCGAGGGCATCACCTGGGTCAACGACTCGATCAGCACCACCCCGCACGCCACGCTGGCGGCGCTGGACTGCTTCCGCGGCCAGCGCATCGCGCTGCTGGTCGGTGGCCACGACCGCGGCCTGGACTGGCACGGTTTCGCCGAGGCGATGGCGCGGCAGGCGCCGCTGGAAATCGTCACCATGGGGGCCAATGGCCCGCGCATCCACGACCTGCTGGCCACGGTGGCGCACAGCGACGGCTTCGGCCTGCATGCCGCACGCGACCTGTCCGAGGCGGTGGCGCTGGCGCGTCGCGCACTGGGCGGGCAGGGCGGCGTGGTGCTGCTGTCGCCGGGCGCGCCCAGCTTCGGCGCCTACAAGGACTACGTCGCCCGCGGCCGCCACTTCGCCGAGCTGGCCGGGTTCGATCCGCACGTGATCAGTGCCATTCCCGGCCTGGGCGTGGCTTGATTCCCACCGTATCGGCGTAGAGCGGAGCGCGCTCCGCTGGGGCGTTCCCGTCCCTGCCCGACATCGTGGCGAACGGCTGCCGGGTCGCGAAAAGGGGATGCAGGCGCAAGCCCGGCGCTACGACCTGCGTTC
>JAFADB010000143.1 GCA_023425225.1 Pseudomonadota bacterium | reverse complement strand
GGCCACGTCACCAAGGAGGGCGGCATCGCCGGCCCGCGCGTGCTCGAGCACATGGTCGACGCGGTGCTGTATTTCGAGGGCGAGAGCGGCAGCCGCTTCCGCGTGCTGCGCGCGTTCAAGAACCGCTTCGGTGCGGTCAACGAGCTGGGCGTGTTCGCGATGGGCGAGAAGGGATTGAAGGAGGTCTCCAACCCTTCGGCGATCTTCCTGTCCGGCGGCAGCACGCGCCAGCCCGGCAGCTGCGTGATGGTTACCCGCGAAGGCACCCGGCCGTTGATGGTGGAGGTGCAGGCGCTGGTGGATTCCTCGCCGCTGTCCAATCCGCGCCGGGTGGTGGTGGGCCTGGAGCAGAACCGCCTGGCGATGCTGCTGGCGGTGCTGCATCGCCATGGCGGGGTGATGGTCGGTGACCAGGACGTGTTCGTGAACGTGGTCGGCGGTATCCGCGTGCAGGAGACCGCGGCCGACCTGCCGGTGCTGCTGGCGGTGCTGTCCTCGCTGCGCGACCGGCCGCTGGCAGAGAAGACCATTGCCTTCGGCGAGGTCGGCCTGTCCGGCGAGATCCGCCCGGTCCCCAACGGCGAGGAGCGCCTGCGCGAGGCGGCCACGCATGGCTTCGTGCGCGCCATCGTGCCCAAGGCCAATGCGCCCAAGACCGGGACGTTCAAGGGGCTGGAGGTGATCGCGGTGGAGCGGCTGGCGCAGGCGCTGGAGGCGGCCGGGCAGTGACCGGCCTGAAGGGCATCCGCGGGTCCTGAGGCCGCGCCGGGCGACCGGGCAGTTGCCGCGATGCACGGGCGGATACCCGCCCGCCACCAACCGTCCGTCAGGTCGCGCCGCCGCGGCCGAGCACCAGCTCGATCACGAACTTGCTGCCGAAGAAGGCCAGCAGCAGCAGCGCCATCGCCACCAGCGTCCAGCGCACCGCCTTGGCGCCGCGCCAGCCATAGCGCCAGCGGCCCAGCAGCAGGCCGCCGAACACGATCCACGACAGCACGCTGAGCACGGTCTTGTGCACCAGCTTCTGCGCGAGGAAATCCTCGACGAACAGCACCCCGGTGAGAAGGGTCAGCGTCAGCAGGCAGAAGCCCACGGCGATGGTACGGAACAGCAGCGTTTCCAGTTCGGTCAGCGGCGGCAGCGCGCGCAACCAGTTGCGTACGTCGCGCCGCCGCAGCGCACGCTCCTGCAGCCACAGCATGCCCGCCAGCAGCGCGGCGATGCCGAGCGTGGCGTAGGCCAGCAGCGCCAGCCAGGCATGCAGCTGCAGCCGCCAGTCCAGCGCCGGGCTGTAGGCATGGCCGTGCAGCTGGTAGCCCAGCAGCAGCACCGCGGCCAGCGGGAAGACGATCACGCCCAGCGCCGCCATGCTGCCGCGTGCGGCCACCAGCAGCGTCAGCGCCGCCATGCCCAGCCCGACCAGCGACAGCGCGGCGAAGAAGTGCATGTCGGTGCCGCCCTGGCCATGCATGACCGCATAGCCGTGGTAGCCGGCATGCAACAGCACGGCCAGCAGCGCCGGCCACAACCAGCGGCGGTCGGTGCCGTCCTGGCGCTTGAGCGCGGCGGTCAGCAGCGCGGTGGCGACCAGGTAGGCGGCGACGGAGATGAGAACGATTGTCATCGAGTGAGTTTCTCACACGCGCGGGCTTCGTGCGCGGCAGGCTGGGGCGGCGCGCGGGCGATCCGGGCCGGCCCGCTATAATCCGCTTCCGTCTCCGATAGCGATACCACCGGCATGTTCGAATCCCTCACCCAGCGCCTCTCCGGCACCATCGAGCGCCTGCGCGGGCGCGGCCGCCTGACCGAGGAGAACATCCGCGAGGCCACCCGCGAGGTGCGCATCGCCCTGCTCGAGGCCGACGTCGCCCTGCCGGTGGTGCAGGCGCTGATCGAGCGCATCAAGGTGCGCGCGGTCGGCCAGGAGGTGCTCAAGTCGCTGACGCCCGGCCAGGCGCTGATCAAGGTGGTGCGCGACGAGCTGACCGCGGTGATGGGCTCGGCCGCCACCGACCTCAACCTCAACGTGCCGGCGCCGGCGGTGATTCTGATGGCCGGCCTGCAGGGCGCCGGCAAGACCACCACCGTCGGCAAGCTCGCCAGGCACCTGAAAGAGAAGCGCAAGAAGAAGGTGATGGTGGTGTCGGCCGACGTCTACCGCCCGGCCGCGATCGAGCAGCTCAAAACGTTGGCCGGGCAGGTCGGGGTGCTGTTCTTCCCCTCCGATGCCGGGCAGAAGCCGGTGGACATCGTCCGTGCCGCCATCGACGACGCGAAGAAGTCCTTCGCCGACGTGCTGATCGTCGATACCGCCGGCCGCCTCGCCATCGACGAGGCGATGATGGCCGAGATCAAGGCGCTGCACGGCGCGGTCAACCCGGCCGAGACGCTATTCGTGGTCGACTCGATGACCGGCCAGGACGCGGCCAACACCGCCAAGGCATTCGGCGAGGCGCTGCCGCTGACCGGCGTGGTGCTGACCAAGACCGACGGCGACGCCCGCGGCGGCGCGGCGCTGAGCGTGCGCTACATCACCGGCCGGCCGATCAAGTTCGTCGGCACCGGCGAGAAGGTCGACGGCCTGGACGTGTTCCACCCCGACCGCGTCGCCAGCCGCATCCTCGACATGGGCGACGTGCTGTCGCTGGTGGAGCAGGTCGAGCAGACGGTGGACCAGGAGAAGGCGGCCAAGCTCGCCGCTAAGGTCGCCAAGGGCAAGAAGTTCGACCTCAACGACATGAAGGAACAGCTCGAGCAGATGCAGAACATGGGCGGCATCGGCTCGCTGATGGACAAGCTGCCGGGCCTGGGCCAGATCCCCGACCACCTCAAGCAGCAGGTCGCCGGCGGCAAGGAAGTGCCGCGCATGATCGCCATCATCGGTTCGATGACCAAGAAGGAGCGGCGCAACCCGGCTATCCTCAACGGCTCGCGCCGCG
>JAFADB010000076.1 GCA_023425225.1 Pseudomonadota bacterium | reverse complement strand
CGCTCGACCCGGCGCTGCCGGAGCTGCCGGAGTTCGAGACGCGCCTGCGCAAGGTCGCGCAGCCGTAGCGTCCGGCAGCGCCCGCAGCCGGGGCCGTCGTTCGCCGGGCCGGACACGTTGCCAGGGCCGCGGGCGTCAGCGTGGCGGCGCGTCGGCCTTCATGAATACCTGGCGCACCGTCTCCCGCGCGGCATCGAGCGAGAAATGCTCGGCGACGTTGTGCAGGCCATTGCCGGCAAGCCGCTGCCACAGGACCTGGTCCTGGTAGAGCCGCACTACCGCGTCGGCGAAGGTCTGCGCCTCGTCGGCGACCAGCACGTCCTCGCCGTCGCGCAGGTACATGCCTTCCACCGCGCACGACGTGGCCACCACCGGCTGGCCATGGGCCATGCTCAGGTTGACCTTGCCCTTGACGCCGGCGCCGAAGCGCAGCGGCGCCACCGCGACGCGTGCCCCGTCCATCCACGGCTGCAGGTCCGGCACGTGGCCGTGCAGTTCGACCGCCGGCTGCGTGGCGGCCAGAGCGCGGATGTCCTCCGGCACGCCCGCGCCGATGCAGTGGAAACGGACCTGCGGAAGCTGCCGCGATATGCGCGGCAGCACGTCGCCGATGAACCACCGCACCGCATCGACGTTGGGCGGGTGGCCGAACCCGCCGACGAACACCAGGTCGCGGCGTTGCGACCACGGCAGGCCGGCGCCGGCGACTTCGTGCAGGTTGGACAGCAGCGCGGTGCGCACCTGCGGCGCGTCGTGGCGCAGCTGGCGCTGCTCGGCCTCGCTGACCAGCAAGGTGATGTCCATCGCCTGCATCACCGCCAGCTCGCGCGCACGGGTGCGCTCGGCGCCGCGCAGCAGCGCGGCATCGCCGGCCAGCTCGGCACCGCGGCGCTCGCGCAGGTAGTGCAGGTCCACGGTATCGAACACCCGCCTGGCCTGCGGTGCGTGGCGCCGCAGCAGCGGCAGGCATTCGCTGGCGACATGGTGGCGCACCGCCACGACCACGGAGAAGCGCCGCCCGTGCTCGCGCAGCCAGCTGCCGATGCCGTCCAGGTACGGCGCGTACCAGACCTCCACGCCCAGCCGTTGCAGGGCCTCGGTGTGGCGCCCGCCATGCTCGCGGCCGGTAGGCACGAACACCACGTGCGCGCCCTCGTCCAGCAGCAGGCGGATCAGGTTGAACTGGCGCAGCGAGGCCGAGTCGCGGTCCACCTGCGGCACCGCCTCGTCCAGGATCAGGACCTCCCGCTGGCGGCGATGCAGCACGGCCGGCCCCGGGACCTCGCCGACCGCCGGTTGCCGCGCCAGCACCTGCGCCCACTTGTCGGCGAGGACGCCGCGGTTGCGCACCTGGTAGGCCTTCAGGCCGCTGCCGGTATCGGTGCCGTGGCTGGTGCCCTCGTCGTGGACGACACGGCTGGCCGGCTGCACCAGCACGCGCAAGCCCTTGTCGCGCACGGCGAAGGCCAGGTCGGTGTCCTCGTAGTAGGCCGGCGCGTAGCGGCGGTCGAAACCGCCCAGCTGCGCGAACAGCGCGCGCGGGATCGCCAGCGCCGCGCCGGAACAGTAGTCGGCATCGCGCAGGTAGGCGTGGCGCGGATCCTCGGCCGACTCGAAGCGGCCGTAGCTCCAGGCGCTGCCGTCGGCGAACACCACCGCGCCGGATTCCTGCAGCCGTCCGTCGGGATAGAGCAGCTGCGCCCCCACCACCCCGGCATCCGGATGGGTCTGGAAGGTCGCCAGCAGCGCGTCCAGCCAGCCCGGCTGCGGCACGGTGTCGTTGTTGAGGAAGACCAGGTAGCGGCCGCGTGCGCGCGCCGCGCCATCGTTGCAGGCGGCGATGAAACCGCCGTTGCTGGCCCGGCGGTGGTAGTGCAGGCCTTCGATCTGCGCCATCCAGGCTGCGGTCTGGTCGGAGCTGCCGTCGTCGATCACCAGGATCTCGCACGCCGCGGCCGGCGGGTGCACGGCCAGTGCGCGCAGGCACGCCAGGGTGTGCCGGCACTGGTTGTAGACCGGGATCACGATCGAGGCGACGGGGGCGGGGGCGTTCGGCACCGCGAACGGGGAGAACCCGTCCGGGGGAGGAAACCACAACGCCCGCCCGCGCATGGCCGGCAGCCGCGCGGTGCGCACGCGCACCCGTTGCCAGGTGGCGCGCCAGCCGCGTGCGCGCAGGCTGGCCAGGCCGCGGCGGATCAGGCCCGACACGCGCTGCAGCAGGTAACGCGCATCGGCCAGGGACATCGACATCCGGTTGCAACTCCTTACAGGCGGATCCTTCGCAGAAGCCCGCACATCCGTGTGAGGGGATTCAGTTGGGCGAATCCTTCGCGACAGCCCGCACCTCCCGGTGCGGAGTTTCAAATGGGCCAATCCCTTGGCAGCGTCGCCGACGTTCCCTGTGCGGGGGTTTAACGGGGAATTTGGCGGGACGCAACGACAGGTCCGCCGCCGGCGGTGACGCGCTAGACTCGGCGGAATTTACATTCTCGCATTCCCGTGCCACGACGCTACGACTACGACCCCGAAGAACTGGACGACGAGGACGACATCGAGGACCGCGGCCTGCTGTGGCAGAACCGGGTGATCACCTGGGGCCTGGCGGCCATCGCGCTGGCGCTGGGCTTCCTGATCCCCTACACGCTGTATCTGAACCAGCAGGTCACCCGCCACTTCGGCGAGTTGCGCTGGCAGATCCCCACGCGCGTGTACGCACGGCCGCTGGGGCTGGCGCCGGGCAAGGCGCTGGATGCGGCCACGCTCAAGACCGAGCTGGACGCGGCGTCCTACCGCGACGACGGCCAGGGCAAGGCGCCGGGCACCTACGCGCAGGATGGAGGGCGCTTCACCATCGCCAGCCGCGGCTACGTCGACGTGGACGGCCGGGTCCCGGCGCGTCGGGTGGACCTGTCGCTCGCTTCCGGCCGCATCGCCTCGCTGCGCGAGGCCGACAGCCGCAAGGCGCTGAAGGCCGCGCGGCTGGACCCGGCGCGCATCGCCACGCTGTACGGGCAGAAGCAGGAGGAGCGCCGGCTGGTGCGCATCGACGAGGTGCCCGACCTGCTGGTCACCGGCCTGCAGGCGGTGGAGGACCGCGACTTCGCCTACCACCACGGTATCGACCTGAGCGGCATCGCCCGCGCGGTGTGGGTGATGGTCAAGACCGGCGGGCAGACCCGCCAGGGCGCGAGCACGCTGACCCAGCAGCTGGCGCGCAGCGGCCTGCTCGGCATCGGCCGCGAGCAGACGCTGACACGCAAGTTCAACGAGGTGCTGTACGCGCTGATCATGGAGGCGCGCTACGACAAGCGCACCATCCTGGAGGCCTATCTCAACCAGGTCTACCTGGGCCAGCGCGGCAGCCAGGCCATCCACGGCGTGTCCTCCGGTGCCGAATTCTGGTTCGGCCGCGACCTGGACTCGCTGACCACCGAGCAGGTGGCATTGCTGATCGGCCTGGTGAAGGGACCGTCCTACTACGATCCGCGCCGCAACCCGGAGCGAGCCAAGGCGCGCCGCGACTTCGTGCTGGGCAAGCTGCGCGACAACCGGCTGATCGACGATGCCGAATACAAGCGCGCGCTGGACGCGCCGCTGGGCGTGCCGGCCAATCCGGGCCTGGTGGCGGCCAACCGTTTCCCGGCCTACATCGACCTGGTACGCCGACAGCTGGCCCACGACTATCCCGAGGGCGCGCTGCAGGGGGCCGGCCTGAGCGTGCTCACCGGCATGTCGCCCTCGGCGCAGGCCTACGCCGAGGGTGCGGTGACGCGGACCATCAAGTCGTTGGAAGGACGCAAGCGTCCGCCGCTGCAGGCCGGGCTGGTGCTCACCGACGTGCACAACGGCGACGTGCTGGCGGTGGTGGGCAGCCGCGACGTGTCGCAGCCCGGCTTCAACCGTGCGGTCGAGGCGCAGCGCCCGGTGGGCTCGCTGCTCAAGCCGTTCGTCTACCTGCTGGCGCTGGCGCAGCCGGACCGCTGGTCGCTGGCCAGCTGGGTCGACGACTCGCCGGTCACGGTGCAGCTGAGCCGCGGCCGCAACTGGTCGCCGGGCAACTCGGACAACCGCAGCCACGGCACCGTGCGGCTGATCGATGCGCTGGCGCACTCCTACAACCAGGCCACGGTGCGGTTGGGCATGCAGGTCGGGCCCGAGCGCGTCGCCCAGCTGATCCATGTGCTGGCCGGCATCAAGGCCGACCCGAACCCTGCGTTGATCCTGGGTTCGACCGACCAGAGTCCGTACGCGATGGCGCAGCTGTACCAATTCCTCGCCTCCGGCGGCGAGATCCAGCCGCTGCATGCGGTGCGCGGCGTGCTCGCCCCGGACGGCAAGCTGCTCAAGCGCTACGACAAGACCCCGGCCGCGGCGCAGGAGGGCGACTCGATCGCCGCCAACTTGATCGGCATAGGCCTGCAGCAGGTGGTGAGCGACGGCACCGGCCGCCAGCTGCTGTCCGACGGCCTGGGCCGGCTGTCGCCGGCCGGCAAGACCGGCACCAGCAACGACGGCCGCGACAGCTGGTATGCCGGCTATACCGGCGACCACCTGGCGGTGGTGTGGATGGGCAACGACCAGAACGAGCAGACCGGCCTGTACGGCGCCACCGGCGCGATGCGGGTGTGGTCGGGCATCTTCGCGCGCTTGCCGAGCGCGCCGCTGAAGGTCAACGGCAAGGGCCTGGACTGGCAGTGGGTGGACGCCAGCGGTTCGACCAGCACCGATCCTGGATGTCCCGGCGCGCGCCAGTTCCCGTTCGTGGTGGGCTACGCGCCGGCCTATGCGCCGTGCGCCGCCACCCAGCCGGCACCCGAGGAGAGCGAGCAGGGCGGCGGCTGGCGCAGCTGGTTTGGCCTGGACCGCAAGGATGGCGGCGATGGCGAACCGGCGAATACGCCGTCGCAACCTTCTCCCCCGCAGAATCCCCCGCAACAACCCTGAATCGCCCCATGAACGTTTCCTTCCGCCCCGCCATCCTTGCCGCCGCGCTGCTGGCGCTGGCCGCCTGCAGCAGCACGCCGGCCCCGCCACCGGCCCCCGTCGACACCACCACGCCGGCGCAGCGCCTGGCCGAGGTGGACAAGGTGGCCGGCGCCGACGACACCGAACTGTCGGTGCAGCCGCTGCGCGACCCGCAGGTGACGGACCTGCGCGAGCAGGCCGCCGCACGCCGCGGCGGCGGCGACCTCGATGCCGCCGCCGCCGCGCTGGACCAGGCGCTGCAGCTGGCGCCGCAGGACCCGGCCCTGCTGCAGGAGCGTGCCGAGGTGGCGCTGCTGGCCGGCGACTGGAGCGGCGCCGAGCAGTACGCGCGGCGTGCGGTCGAGCTGGGCTCGAAGACCGGGCCGCTGTGCCGGCGCCACTGGGCGACCATCGAGCAGTCGCGGCTGGCACGCGGGCAGGCGGAGAACGCGGTGTCGGCCCGTGCCCAGATCGCCGGCTGCACGGTGCCCGGGATCAAGCGCTATTGATCCCGCGCCCGGAGCCGGGGCTCCGGCAGCGGGCTATCCTGAGCGGCCCGCCGTTGTCGATCGCCGATCCATGTCGCTCCTAGTCCAGGCCAGCCTCGAAGCCCTCGGCGGCGACGGCGCGCTCGCCGCCCAGCTGCCCGGGTTCGTGCCGCGTGCGGCGCAGCTGCGCCTGGCCGGCGCCATCGCCGAGGCCTTCGACCATCGCGACGTGCTGCTGGCCGAGGCGGGCACCGGCACCGGCAAGACCTACGCCTACCTGGTGCCGGCGCTGCTGTCGGGGATGAAGACCATCGTCTCCACCGGCACCCGCGCGCTGCAGGACCAGCTCTACCACCGCGACCTGCCGCGGGTGC
>JAFADB010000259.1 GCA_023425225.1 Pseudomonadota bacterium | reverse complement strand
AGCAGGTAGCGGGCCGCCGGGTCGATCGGCTCGCCGTCCGCGTCGTGCCGCAGATCGAAGCCGAAACCAAGCGCGTCCAACAGGTCACGCTCGAACAGGCGCAGCGACCACGCCAGCGAACTCCCGTCGGCCAGCCGTGCGCGTACCTGCGCATAGGCCAGGTACAGATCGGGAAGCGGGTCCTGGCGCGGAGTGAGCCGCAGCAGCAATTCGTTGATGTAGAAGCCGGCCAGCATCGCCTCGCCGGCGAGCCGTGGCGCGGCATCGAGCGCCTCGGCCTGGCGCAGCTGCGCCAGCTCGCCGTGCTGTACCGCGCTGAAGCGGATCCACTGCAAAGGCTGCAGCGCCGCACGCAGCGCCTGCTTCTTCGATCCCTGCACGCCCCGCGCCAACAATCCGACCCGGCCGTATTGCCCGGTCAGCACCTCGACCAGCAGGCTGGTCTCGCGCCAGGGACGCGCATGCAGGACAAAGGCGGGTTCGTCGTCGATGCGCATCGGGAAGAATGGGGGCGGGAACCGGAAGCAGCGGATTCGCCACGATAAGCGCCACGGCGCGACGGCCTGTCAAGCGTCGCCACTGCATCGTGCATGGAAGCGGCGCAAGCCGCGACAGGTTTCTTCCGGGGAAAGCCGCATCGCGGCTTGCGCCGCTCTACGGCAGGTGGCCGGAGCCTGGCCTTACTCGTAGCCGAACGCCTTCAGCGCCGCCTCGTCGTCGGACCAGCCCTCGCGCACGCGCACCCAGGTCTCCAGGAACACCTTGGCGCCGAACAGCCGTTCCATCTGCTGCCGCGCCTTGGCGCCGATCTCCTTCAGCCGGGTACCGCCCTTGCCGATGACGATCGCCTTCTGGCCCTCGCGCTCGACCCAGATCACCGCGCCGATGCGCAGCAGCGCGCCGTCCTCGGCGAAGCGCTCGATCTCCACCGTGGTCGCGTACGGCAGCTCCTCGCCGAGCTGGCGCATCAACTGCTCGCGCACCAGTTCGCCGGCCAGGAAACGCTGGCTGCGGTCGGTGATCTCGTCCTCGGCGAACATCGGCTCGCCCTGCGGCAGCAGCGCCAGCAGGTCGCGTACCAGGGCCTCCAGTCCCTTGCGCTTGAGCGCGGAGACCGGATGCACCGCGGCGAACTGCCGGCCCTCGCTGATCTGCGCCAGGAACGGCAGCAGCGCGGCCTTGTCCTTGAGCCGGTCGATCTTGTTGACCACCAGCACCACCGGGATGCCGGCATCGCTGAGCACGTTGTAGGCCAGCGTGTCCTCCTCGTCCCAGCGGCCGGCCTCGACCACCAGCAGGCCCGCGTCCACGCCTTCCAGCGAGCCGCGTGCGGCACGGTTCATCACCCGGCTCATCGCCGTGGCGGAGAACTTGGCCTGCGCGCGATGCAACCCGGGCGTATCGACCAGCACGATCTGCCCTTCCGGGAAGCTGGCGATGCCGAGCAGCCGGTGCCGCGTGGTCTGCGGACGGTTGGAGACGATGCTGACCTTGGCCCCGACCAGCGCGTTGGTCAGGGTGGACTTGCCGACGTTGGGCCGGCCGATCACGGCGACGCTGCCGCAACGGTAAGGGGACGCTTCGCTCACTTCTTCGGATCCAGTTGTGCGAGGACGGCGGCGGCGGCGTGCTGCTCGGCCAGGCGCCGCGAGGTGCCCTCGCCCTCGGCGGTGACGGCGGGCTCGCCCAGGGTGCAGCGTACCCGGAAATGCTTGGCGTGGTCGTCGCCGCTCTCGCTCACCAGCTCGTACGCCGGCAGCGTGTGCTGGCGCGCCTGCAGCCATTCCTGCAGGCGGGTCTTGGCATCCTTTTCCGGCTTGCCCGAGGGCAGCAGCGTCGCCAGCAGCGGTTCGAACCAGGGCAGCACCCGTGCGCGGCAGGCCTCGAAACCGGCATCGAGGTAGATCGCCGCCACCACCGCCTCGACGGTGTCGGCCAGGATCGAGTCGCGCCGGTAGCCGCCGGACTTCATCTCGCCCGGCCCAAGGGTCAGGCGCTCGCCCAGCTGCAGCTCGCGGGCGATCACCGCCAGCGCCGACTCGCGCACCAGCTCGGCGCGCGCCCGGGTCAGCGTGCCCTCGTCGGCCTTGGGCCAGCGCAGGAACAGCATCTCGGCGATGAACATGTTCACCAGGCTGTCGCCGAGGAACTCCAGCCGCTCGTTGTGCGGCGCGCCGGCGCTGCGATGGGTCAGCGCCCGCGCCAGCAGGGCCGGATCGGAAAACGCATGTCCGATCCGGTCGCCTCGTTGGAAAGTCTTATTCGCCACCGCGCCGCGTCAGCTCCTGGGTACTGTCGAACTTGCCGACGATGTCGAGATTGCCGACCAGCGGACGCCGCACCTCGTAGGCCACGCGCATCTTCCAGCCGCCGTCGATCCGCTCGAACTTCACGTCCTGCGGCTTCACGTTCTCGGAATAATTGATGTACAGCCGGCGGAAGAACAGGTCCTGCGCCTTGGACGGATCCATGTCGGCGCTGCCCGGCTCGTTGGCCAGCCCCTTCATTGCCGTGCGCACCGAGTAGTACTCCTGGTACATCGGGAACAGCTTCATGCCGATGTACAGGCCGAAGCCGACCACCGCCAGCACCACCACGAACGACAACAGCGTCATGCCACCTTGCTTGCGATTCATTGCGTCTCCCCAGACGCCGGATCCGATCCGGCTCGCCATCACTGAATACCCGTCCCGATCCGCGAGGGATCGAAACTCCCCTTGCACAACCAGCCTTCGCAGTTCAGCCAGATCAGGAACGCCTTGCCGCGCAGGTTCTGCTCGGGCAGGAAATGGGTCTGCGTCCAGAAGCGGCTGTCCTCGCTATTATCGCGATTGTCGCCCATCACGAAATACTGCCCGGCCGGCACTTCCCAGTCGCCCTGCCCGGCCGGATTGTTGCGGTCGATCCACTCCAGCACGGTGTGCGGGCGGCCCGGCAGCTCCTCGGTCAACAGGGTGGCCCCGGTCATCTCGGCGCCGCGGCCCTTGCCGACGTACTCGCCCTTGACCTCGTACTTGAGCGGCTCGCCGTTGATGTACAGCGTGTCGCCATGGAAGCCGATGCGGTCGCCCGGCAGGCCGACCACGCGCTTGACCCAGTTCTGGTCCGGCGCGTGCGGCGGCTTGAACACCACCACGTCGCCGCGCTTGGGCTCGCCGAGCGGGATGATCTTGGTGTTGGTGATCGGCAGGCGGATGCCGTAGGCGAACTTGTTGACCAGGATGAAATCGCCGATCAGCAGGTTGGGCATCATCGAGCTGGACGGGATCTTGTACGGCTCGGCGACGAAGCTGCGCAGCACCAGCACCACCGCCAGCACCGGGAAGAACGCCCGCGAGTAGTCCACGATCGCCGGCTCGCCCTCGTCGAGCAGCCCGGCGCGGGCGGCGCGGCGCTTGCGCAGCACCAGCACGTCCAGCAGCCAGATCAGGCCGCTGGCCAGGGTCAACACCACCAGCGCGATTTCAAACCATTTCATGCGTGATCCTTGGGAACTTGACTGTCTGCACGGCCGCCGCCCGTGCGGCGCCCGGCCATCGATTGCGTCACTTGCTGTCCACCTGCAGCACTGCCAGGAAGGCCTCCTGCGGGATCTCCACGCGGCCCACCTGCTTCATGCGCTTCTTGCCTTCCTTCTGCTTCTCCAGCAGCTTCTTCTTGCGCGAAACGTCGCCACCATAGCACTTGGCCAGCACGTTCTTGCGCATGGCCTTGACCGTGGTGCGGGCGATGATCTGCGAGCCGACGGCGGCCTGGATGGCGACGTCGAACATCTGCCGCGGGATCAGGTCCTTCATCTTCTCGCACAGCTCGCGGCCGCGGCGGTCGGCGTGGCTGCGGTGCACGATCAGCGACAGCGCGTCGACCTTGTCGCCGTTGATCAGCACGTCCACGCGCACGAACGGGCCGGCCTCGAAACGCACGAAGTGGTAGTCCAGCGAAGCGTAGCCGCGGCTGACCGACTTGAGCTTGTCGAAGAAGTCCAGCACCACCTCGGCCATCGGCAGCTCGTAGCTGATCTGCACCTGGCTGCCCAGGTAGTTGATGCCGATCTGGGTGCCGCGCTTTTCCTCGCACAGCTTGATGATGTTGCCGATGTACTCCTCGGGGGTGAGCACGTTGGCGCGGATGATCGGCTCGCGGATCTCCTCGACCTGGTTGATCGGCGGCAGCTTGGCCGGGTTGTCCATCATCACGATGGACCCGTCGCTCTTGAGCACCTCGTAGACCACGGTCGGCGCGGTGCTGATCAGGTCCAGGTCGTACTCGCGCTCCAGACGCTCCTGCACGATCTCCATGTGCAGCATGCCGAGGAAGCCGCAGCGGAAGCCGAAGCCCATCGCCTCCGAGCTTTCCGGCTCGAAGCGCAGCGCCGCATCGTTCAGGCGCAGCTTCTCCAGCGCCTCGCGCAGCGCCGGATAGTCCTGCGCGTCCACCGGGAACAGGCCGGCGAACACGCGCGGCTGCATCTCCTGGAATCCCGGAAGCGGCTTGGGCGCCGGATCGCCGGCCAGCGTCAGGGTGTCGCCGACCGGGGCGCCGTGCACGTCCTTGATCGAGGCGGTGATCCAGCCCACCTCGCCGGAACGCAGCGCCGGCAGTTCCTTGCGTTTGGGGGTGAACACGCCGACCTTGTCGACCTGGTGGGTGCGCCCGGTGGACATCACCAGGATCTTGCTGCCGGGCTTGATCTCGCCCTGCATCACCCGCACCAGCGACACCACGCCCAGGTAGTTGTCGAACCAGGAGTCGATGATCAGCGCCTGCAGCTTGTCGGTATCGCGCGGCCTGGGCGGCGGGATGCGCTGGACGATGGCTTCCAGCACCGCCTCCACGTTCTGCCCGGTCTTGGCGCTGACCGGGATGGCGTCCTCGGCGTCGATGCCGATCACCGCCTCGATCTCGGCCTTGGCGCGGTCGATGTCGGCGGTGGGCAGGTCGATCTTGTTGAGCACCGGCACCACCTCCAGGCCCTGCTCCACCGCGGTGTAGCAGTTGGCCACCGACTGCGCCTCCACGCCCTGGGCGGCGTCGACCACCAGCAG
>JAFADB010000251.1 GCA_023425225.1 Pseudomonadota bacterium | reverse complement strand
ACGATGCCGCGCGCATGTTTGCCGGCATCGCGGCGCAGTTGCGGCAACGCGGCGGCAGCGTGCTGGCGACTGCCTCGCGGCGCACGCCCGCGGACGTTCGCCAGGCGCTGCGGCAGGCCTTCGCCGGCATCCCCGGGCTGCTCTGGTGCGGCGAGGACGATGGCCCGAATCCCTACCCCGGCCTGCTCGGCTGGGCCGACCGCATCGTCTGCACGCCGGACTCGGCCAACCTGCTGTCCGAGGCCTGCGCAACCCGCGTGCCGGTACAGGTGGTCCTGTCCGGATGCGCACGCGGACGCATGCGCGCATTGCAGCGCGAGCTGCTGCAGGCCGGGCGCATCACGGCGCTGCACGAGGACGCCGCGGCGGATCCATTGGCCGGCACCGAAGCGATCACGCCGCTGCGCGAGACAGCGCGGGTGGCCGCGCAGCTGCGCGGGTTGCTGGACCTTCGCGGCTGAAGGTGCCGGCCCGGACGGCAGGCCGCGACGGGCGTGGCGCTATCATCTGCGGCCCGATCTAGCCGCCGGCGCCCCTTCCCCGGCGGTCCCGCCTGCGGCCGCACACCGCCTCCGTCCTTCGCTTCCCGATGCCCCTGCCCAGCGCCGCACGCACCTCCGATCCCACCCTGCGCTCGCTGCTGCTGGCAGTGCTGGCGATGGGCGCGGTGGTGCTGGCCTCGAACGTGCTGGTGCAGTACCCGATCAACGACTGGCTGACCTGGGGTGCGTTCAGCTATCCGGTGGCGTTCCTGGTCAGCAACCTGGTCAACCTGCGCTTCGGTCCGCATGCGGCGCGGCGGGTGGCCTGGTGCGGTTTCGCGCTGGCGGTGCTGCTGTCGGTGTGGGTGGCCACGCCGCGCATCGCGCTGGCCTCGTGCACGGCGTTCATTAGCGCGCAGCTGCTGGACATCACCGTGTTCGACCGCCTGCGCACCGGCAACTGGTGGCGCGCGCCGACGGTGGCCACGCTGTGCAGCGCCACGCTGGACACCGCGATCTTCTGGTCGATCGCCTTCGCCGGCTCGGCGTTGCCATGGGTGAGCTGGGCACTGGGCGACCTGGGAGTGAAGCTGGCGATGGGCGTGTTCCTGCTGGCGCCATTCCGCGCGCTGGCGTGGCGCTGGATGCTGCGACGCGCGGATCGATTCGACGCAGCGGGCGAATAAGGTACGCAGCCGAGCGGCGGCAAGGCGCTGGGTCCCCGCCTACGCGGGGAAGACGAAGTGCCATGCAGGAAGGAGGCATGGCCGGGCGACCCTCTTTCCGCCGTCGTCCCCGCGGGGACCCCGTGTCTTTCAGGCCGGTCGCGGCGAAGGCCCGCCCCCATCCTGCAAACCGGCCGCCTGGAAAGCGCTACGCACGACCGCGCGGGCCTCGCGCACGCGTGCGTTCTCGACGACGATGCGCGGGCGCCGGTCCAGCGTGCAGTGCAGGCCTTCCTCGAGCAGCACCGCGTGCGCCTGCAGCAGGGCCTCGGCCGTGGCCGGCTCGAAGCGGCCGGCATCGCGCAGCGCGGCGACCAGCCCGGGCGTGTCGCGCACGGCCAGCAGCGCCGGCGGTTGCCCCTGCGCGCCCAGCACGAGGTACTGCAGCAGGAACTCCAGGTCGACCAGCCCGCCTTCGCCCTGCTTGAGGTCGAAGCGGTGGCCGTCGCTGCGGTCCAGTTCCACGCGCATGCGCGCGCGCATCTTCGCCACGTCCTCGCGCAACTGCACCGGATCGCGCGGGTGCGACAGCGTCTGCGCGCGGATGGCGTCGAAGCGGGCCAGCAGCGCGGCGTCGCCGGCCACCGCGCGGGCGCGCACCAGCGCCTGGTGTTCCCAGGTCCAGGCGCGCTCGCGCTGGTACTCGCCGTAGCTGGCCAGCGAGGACACCAGCGCGCCCTTGCCGCCGTCCGGGCGCAGGCGCACGTCGGTGTCGTACAGCCGCCCGGCGCTGGTGACCGTGCCCAGCAGGGCGATGATCTTCTGCGCAAGCCGCGCGAACCAGCGGCCCGGCTCCAGCGGGCGCGGCCCGTCGGAAGCCTCCGCGCCCGGTGCGTGGTCGTAAAGGAACACCAGGTCCAGGTCCGAACCGAAGCCCAACTCGCCACCACCCAGGCTGCCGTAGCCGATCACCGCGAACGCGCCGCCGGGCACCCGCCCGTGCATGGCCTGCACCTCGGCTTCGGCGATTCGCAGGACGCTGCGCACCACCGCCTGCGCCAGCTGCGCCAGCTGGTGCGCACTGGCCTCCGCGCTCTGGCGCCTGTCCAGCGTGGCCAGGGCGATGCGCGAACTCAGCGCCAGCCGTGCCTCGTTGAGCGCACGCAGCGCCAGCTCGGGATCGTCGATGGCCAGCGCGGCATCGCAGGCGGTGCGCATCGCCGCGGCATCGGGCAACGGCCCGGCGATGCGGCTGTCGAGCAGTTCGTCCAGTAGCAGCGGATAGGCCACCAGGCGCTCGGCCAGCAGTGCGCTGCGCGCGAACACGTCCACCAGCCGCTGCAGCGCGCTGGGCTGCTCGTCGAGCAGCGCCAGGTAGGAACTGCGGCGCAGGATCGCCTGCAGCAGCGCGAGCACGCGCCGCAGCGCGGCGTCGGGCTGCGGCGAGGCGGCCGCGGCCTGCAGCAGCGCCGGCACCACGCGGTCCAGGCGCGCACGCGCGGCATCGGGCAGCGCGGCCACGCCCGCGGAATGGGCGAAATCGCGCAGCGCCTGGTCGGCCTCGGCGGCGTGCTGGAAGCCCATCGACGCCAGCACCTGCGCATCGCCGGAGGCGGACAGGTTGCGCCAGTACGCACCCGGTGCGCTGGCCGGCGCCTGTTCGCGCCGGCGCGGGGCCAGCAGCGCGGCGAACTCGGTGGACACGCGCGTGCGCACCTCGTCCAGCCGGTGCTTCAGCGTGTCCCAGTCGGGGTAGCCCAGGCCAGCGGCGATGCGCAGGCGGTCGAGCGCGTCGCGCGGCAGCACGTGGGTCTGGGCGTCGCGCAGCATCTGCAGGCGGTTCTCCAGCCGCCGCAGGAAGCGGTAGGCATCGGCCAGCGCGCGGCCATCGTCGGCGGCCATCTGCCCGGTGGCGACCAGCGCCTGCAGCGCCGGCAGCAGGCGGCGTTCGCGCAGCACCGCCTCGCGGCCGCCGCGGATCAGCTGCAGCGCCTGCACCAGGAACTCGATCTCGCGGATGCCGCCGTGGCCGCGCTTGATGTCGTCCTCGCTCTCGCGCCGCGCCACGTCCGCGGCGATGGCGGCCTTCATGCTGCGCAGGCCGTCGAGCGCGGTGAAATCCAGGTAGCGGCGGTAGACGAACGGGCGCAGCGTCTGCAGCCACGCCTCGCCGGCGTCGATGTCGCCGGCCACCGCGCGCGCCTTGATCCAGGCGTAGCGCTCCCAGTCGCGGCCCTCGCGCTGGAAGTACTGGTCCATGCCGGCGAACGACAGCGCCACCCGGCCGGCACTGCCGAACGGGCGCAGGCGCAGGTCCACGCGGTGGCAGAAGCCGTCGGCCGTGGTCTCGTCCAGCAGCACCGCCAGGCGCTGGCCGAGGCGGGCGAAGTACTCCTCGGCGGCCAGCGGCCGCGCGCCGTCGGACTCGCCGCCCTGCGGGTAGGCGTAGACCAGGTCCACGTCGGAGGAGAAGTTCAGTTCGCCGCCGCCGAGCTTGCCCAGCGCGAACACCACCAGCCGCTGCGGGCTGCCGTCGGCCGCATGCACCACGCCATGGCGACGGGCGAATTCGCCTTCCAGCGCCACCAGCGCGGCGCGCAGGCAGTCCTCGGCCAGCGCGGTGGCCGCGGCCAGGGTGGCCTCCACGTCGTCCAGCCCGCACAGGTCGCGCCACACCAGGCGGGTGGACTCGGCGGCACGATGGCGACGCAGCAGCCGCGCCCAGTCCGCGGGCTGGGCCGGATCCAGCCGCGGCATCGGCAACGGCGGCGGATCGTCCTGTGCGAGCCCGTGCAGCAGCTGCGGCTGCCGGACCAGGGTGTCGATGGCGAAATCGCTGGCCACCGCCAGCCGGCGCAGGCGCGGCAACAGCGCCGGGTCCAGGGTATCGCCTGAGGCCTGGCGCAGGCGTGCCAGTGCACGCTCGGCAAGCGCCTGCAGTTGCGGCGGGAGGGAATCGGATGCGGTCGGGTCCATCCCGCGATTCTGGCATTGCCGGCACGCCGACCGGCGGCCGCGGTGTTGAGCCGGCCTCGACGGTGCCGGTGCTACCGTGGCTCCATGCCGCCCGGTGCCCTCCGGACGTCTCCCACAGGAGCCTCCATGAACGCCAATCCCGAAACCCTGCTGCAGGTGCCCTGCCCGCACTGCCTGGCCGTCAACCGCGTGCCGGCCGCGCGCCTGGCGCAGTCGCCGCACTGCGGGCGCTGCCACAAGCCGCTGTTCGACGGCACCCCGGCCACGCTCGACGCCACCAGCTTCGACCTGCACGCCAGCCGCTCGGACCTGCCGCTGGTGGTGGATTTCTGGGCGCCGTGGTGCGGGCCGTGCCGGATGATGGCGCCGGCCTTCGTGCAGGCGACCGCGGTGCTGGAACCCCATGCGCGCCTGGGCAAGCTCGATACCGAGGCCAACCCGGAACTGGGCACGCGCTTCGGCATCCGCAGCATTCCGACGCTGGCGATCTTCCTGCACGGGCGCGAACTGGCGCGCCAGTCCGGCGCGATGCCGGCGCAGGCGATCGTGCAGTGGGTGCGCCAGCACGCCCGCACGGCCTAGCCGGCCATCCGCCGCCACCCGGAAACGCGGCCGGGAACGGCCGCAGCAGGCGCGCCAATTAAGGCGTGCCAATTAAAAAGCCCGCTTGCAGCTTTTGGCTGCCAGCGGGCTCTGCTCCCTCCCCCACGTCGGGATGCGGGACCGATATTGCAGGTACTTTTCCGGCAATGCACGCTGCAGTGCAAAACGATACCGGCCGGTCCATGCAGCGCTGCGGATGAATGCGTGCCGGGCTCAGTGCAGCAGGTCCGGCTGCGACTCGTACCACTGCCGCGCGCGCAGCAGGTGCCACTGCCGCTGCTCGCCATCGAGCTCGACGCCCACGCCCAGCACGCCCCAGCGCGCGTACAGGTCGCCACGGCGCAGGTCCTGCCCCAGCTGCAGCCGCGCCTGCACCGACAGGCGGTCGTTGTGTGCCTGCAACCGGTCCAGCCACAACTGCGACCTGCGCCAGCGCAGCTGTCCCTGCGCCTGCACCTGGCCGGCATCGATCATGTTGCCGATCCAGCGCGGGTAATCGGCACGGCGCGAGAACAGCGCCAGCACCAGGCCGACGTCGCGCATGCGCACCTGCGCGGTGGCATCGACCTGGAACGGGCTGGACACGTCGATGCGCCCGCGCGGGATGGCCACGGTGGCCCAGCTGCCGTCCAGGCTGGCGTCGCCGTCCAGCTGCAGCCGCTGCAGGCGCACGCTGGAGCCGTCCAGCGAGAACACCTGGCGGTCGATGTCGGCGCGCAGCAGCCGTGCGTCCAGTTCGACGTCGCCGCGCAGCTGCGCGCCGGCCAGCTGCATGCACGCCTGGCTGGCGCTCAGCCGGGTCCAGCCATGGCCGACCTTGCCGGCGGCATCGAGCGAAAGGTCGCCGGTCAGGCTGCCGGTGCCGGACACCACGCGCACGTTGGCTTCCGGCAGGTAGCGGTTGTACACGCGCAGGTCGGGGATGCGCGCGCCGGCGAAGCGCAGCTGCGCCTGCAGGCTGTCGTGCATCCTGCCCGGCTCGCCGTTGCCGCGCAGCTGCAGCCGCAGGTCGTCGCCGCGCACCAGCACCTGGCCGGGAGCGGCCAGCGGCGCCGCCTCGAATCCGCGCATGGCCACGTCCAGGATCGCCTGCGTGCCGTCGCCGCTGGCGACGATGCGTCCCTGCGCGCTGGCGCTTCCCTGCGCACGCACACCCATCACCTCGGCGACGGCCTGCGCGTGCCGGACCTGCAGGGTGCTGCCGGGCCGCAGCTGGCCGCGCTCCATGCGCAGGTCCACGTCCGCCAGCCCGCCGCCGTGCAGCTTGAACCAGGGTTTGCGCACGAAAAGCTGGCCGATCCAGTCCAGCGACTCGAAGGTCCAGCGCACGCGGACCTCGCCGGACGTGCGCGGCCACAGCGTGGCCGGATGCTCGAACGGCAGGCTGCGGCCGGCGATGCGCAGGTCGGCATCGACCAGGGTGTCGGTCTTCTCGTCGTGCGGCAGCTGCGCGCGGATGCGGATGTCCTGCGCGGCATCCAGGCGCAGCGTGAGCAGCCCGCGGTCGGTGGCGCCCACGCCCACCCGCAGCGGGATGCGCCACATCGCCCGGCTGCCCGGCTGCAGCGCGCCCTGTTCGAGCCGCAGGTCGGCGTTGAGGTGCGCCTGTGCCGGCAGCATGCGCACGTCGACCTGGCCGCCGCCGCTGTCCACGCGCAGGGCGGCGCTGCGTCCGCTCAGCTTCAGCCCGGCGCTGAGGATGCCCAGCTTGCGGATGCCCGGCGCCTGCGCGCGGTAGTGCCGCGGGTAGGAGAAGGTGCTTTCCAGCGTGGCCTGGTCGGCCAGGGTGAGGCGGCCGTGCAGCACCCGCGCATCGGTGAAGGCCACGGTCGAGGGGAACAGTTCCGACGGCCCGCCCTTGATCTGCTTGAGGAAGCCGACACTGCCGCGGCCCTTGCCCTCCAGCACCAGCTGGCCGAAGCGGGCGCGGCGGATGCTGTCGCTGTGGATGGCATCGAAACGCAGCGTCCAGCCGCGGTCGCCGGCCGGCGGCGGCGCGATCTCCGCGTCCACGCGCTGCACGTCGGCGCTCACCCCGCTGGCCTGCAGCCGCGGCACCCGTACCTCGCGCCGCAACAGCGGCAGCAGCGCCATCCGGCCGCTGGCGCGGTCGGCGCGCACCTGCCAGACGGTGCGCTGCACGTGTCCGCTGGCGCGCACGTTCCAGGCGATCACGTGGGTCGGCAGCAGGCTGATCGCCGGCCCGGTGCGCAGCACGAACTTCTCCGGCTTCTGGTTGACCGAGAGTTCGAACAGCGGCGTGTTGAGGTAGACGTTCGCCACCACCAGGTAGGCCGCATAGGCCAGCAGCAGCACGTACAGCGCGCGGCGCCAGGCGACCGGCCAGCGGCGGAGACGCTCGATCGGGGACGGCATGCGCGTTCGGGACCAGGACAGGAAAGGGAACGCGCACTATCGCCAGCGGCGGTGCGGCGGCGCGTGAATGCACGCGGCCCGCACCGGTTTTGCGCGGCGCACCATTCCACCATGGTCGCAATCCGGTGCCGGCGCCGATCCGCGATAATCCAGGGCCTGTCCCGCCAGCCACCGCCCATGTCCGTCGAACGTATCCTCGATGCGCGCCTGCGCGAACGCGTCGTCTCCGCCGAAACCGCCGCCGCCCTGATCCAGCCCGGCGAGACCGTGGCGATGAGCGGCTTCACCGGCTCGGGCTATCCCAAGGCGGTGCCGATGGCGCTGGCCCAGCGCATCGAGCAGGCGCACCTGCTCGGCCAGCCGTTCCAGATCCGGCTGATGACCGGCGCCTCCACCGCCCCCGAGCTCGACGGCGCGCTGGCCAAGGCCGATGGCATCGCCCTGCGCATGCCGTTCCAGAGCGACCCGGACGCGCGCAACCGCATCAACGAGGGCAAGCTGGACTACATCGACATCCACCTGAGCCACGTCGCCCAGCACGTGTGGTTCGGCTTCTACGGGCAGATCGACACCGCGGTGGTGGAGGTGTCGGCCATCCGCGAGGACGGCGCGCTGGTGCCCTCGACCTCGGTGGGCAACAACAAGACCTGGCTGGACCTGGCCAGCAAGGTGATCATCGAGGTCAACGAGTGGCAGCCGGCGCACATGGACGGCATGCACGACATCTACTACGGCACTGCGCTGCCGCCGCACCGCCGGCCGATCCCGCTGGTGGAGGTGGACGACCGCATCGGCGAGACCGCGCTGCGCTGCGACCCGGACAAGATCGTGGCGGTGGTGCGCACCAACGGCCCGGACCGCAACAGCCCGTTCACCCCGGCCGACCAGGCCAGCCGCGACATCGCCGGGCACCTGATCGAGTTCCTCAAGCACGAGGTGGCGAAGGGACGCCTGCCGGCCAACCTGCTACCGCTGCAGTCGGGGGTGGGCAACATCCCCAACGCGGTGCTGGCCGGGCTGGCCGAGAGCGGCTTCCGCGACCTGACCGCCTTCACCGAGGTGATCCAGGACGGCATGCTCGACCTGCTGCGCGCCGGCGTGCTGCGGGTGGCCTCGTGCACCGGCTTCGCGCTGAGCCCGGACGCCAACGAGGAGTTCAAGCGCAACATCGACTTCTACCGCGAGCGCATCGTCATGCGCACGCAGGAGATCTCCAACCATCCGGAACTGGTGCGCCGGCTCGGCTGCATCGGCATGAACGGCATGGTCGAGGTGGACCTGTACGGCAACGTCAACTCCACCCACATCATGGGCACGCGCATCCAGAACGGCATCGGCGGCTCGGGCGACTTCGCCCGCAACGGCTTCCTGTCGGTGTTCCTGAGCCCGTCCACCGCCAGGAACGGCAGCATCTCCTCGATCGTGCCGATGGTCAGCCACGTGGACCACACCGAGCACGACGTGTCCATCATCGTCACCGAGCGCGGCCTGGCCGACCTGCGCGGGCTGACCCCGCGCCAGCGCGCGCGCCAGTTGCTGGACCACTGCGCGCATCCGGACTACCGCGACCAGCTCGAGGACTACTTCGCCCGCGCCTGCCGCGACAGCTACGGCAAGCACACCCCGCACCTGCTGCCGGAGACCCTGTCCTGGCACCAGCGCTGGCTCGATACCGGGAGCATGAAGGCCTGAGTCCCGACGGCAAGGGCACCCACGGGCCAGCGACGGTCTGGCCACCGGCGCCAGACCAGCGCCTCAGCCGCGACGGGGACGATTCCAGGGCATGCGCTGCAGCAGCCGGGCCAAGCCGCAGAAGCCGCTCACGCCGGCAAACACCAGGCCTGCGCCGATCAGCGCCGACAGCAGGTGGAACCAGGGCGAGAGCGTCGCGCCCAGCACGGCGCCGACGACCACCAGCGTGCCGGCGGCAATCTGCACCTGACGGTTGATTTCCAGCCTTGGCGCGCTTCCCTGCACCGGCAGCGCCTGCCCGCGCCAGCCATCCAGTCCACCGTCCAGCAGCCAGGCGTCGCCATTGACGCAGGCCGCCAGCCGTTCGGCGTTGAGCGAGGTGCGCTTGCCGCTCAGGCAATGGAAGATCACCCGGCCACGCGGATGGGCCAGCGCATCACCGCCTTCCAGCACCGAAAGCGGCAGGTTGTGCGCCCATGGAATGTGGCACTGCGCATACTCGCCCGGTTCGCGGATGTCGATCAGGGTCGCGCCCTGCTCCAGCCATTGCGCAGCGGTCTTGGGGTCAACGGTTCTCATGGTCACGGGTTCCTTGCATGGAGATGGGATCCAGGAGCCCGGCCGGCTTCTGCCGTACACGCTCCTAGGGGCAGAAAATCTGCTTGAGTGCGGCAATCAACGCCTTCGCCTCCGGGTTGGCGATGCGGTAGTGCAGCGTCTGCGCATCGCGCCGGTAATCCACCAGCCCCTGCTCGCGCATCCGCGCCAGGTGCTGCGACAGCGCCGACTGGCTGAGCTCCACATGGGCGAGCAGTTCGCCCACGGACAGCTCGCCGTGTTCGATCAGCAAGCACAGCACCAGCAGCCGGTTCTCGTTGCCGACGGCGCGCAGCAGTGCGCTGGCGCGCGCGGCGCCCTGCTGCAGGAATGCCTGGTCCTGGGAGTTCTGATGATTCCCGCCTTTCATATTAGCAATCTCTAATTTAGTATATTATAAACAAAAGGCGATGCAAGCCCGCACCGCCTACGCTTGGAGTACACCATGAATTCCCCGTCCTACCAGACCCTGACCCGCGACATCTCCAGCCACCTGACCCCGTTGCGCAACGGCCAGCCGCAGCTGATGCAGGGCTTCGGCGCCATGAGCAAGGCCGCCATGGCACCGGGCCGCATCGACGCCAAGACCAAGGAACTGATCGCCATGGCCATCGGCGTGGCCGCGCGCTGCGATGGCTGCATCGGCTTCCACGCCCAGGCGCTGGTGCGGCTCGGCGCCAGCGAGGAAGAACTGCACGAGACGCTGGGCGTGGCCGTCTACATGGGCGGCGGCCCGTCGCTGATGTATGCGGCCAATGCCATTGCCGCCTTCCGCGAGTTTGCTGCCGCCGATGTTTAGGACCCGGCATCGGGCAGAGCGACATCGTGCCGAGCACATGACACGGCGGGCAAGCCCGCTCATCGGCCCAGCAGGAACGCCAGCTTGCGCGCACGCGGCAGTTGCTTGAGCTGCCATTCCGCGCGCGAGGCGGAGGCGCGGTCGGGATAGGCGCGGCTGCCCAGCAACCGCAACGGCGGGTTGGCGCGGGTGTAGCGCGCGCCCTTGCCGCTGGCGTGGGCGCGCCAGCGCGCCTCCAGGTCGTTGGTGATGCCGGCGTAATAGCTGCCGTTGCGACATTCGAGCAGGTACACGAACCAGGGCGCAGCGACGGTGGGCATCGGCGCATTATCGCCCTGCGCGTCACGCGGGCCAGCGTCGGCGGACCCGCGATGGGGGGAACCGGCAACCGGCATGGGCATCGGCTTCGGAGGCGATCGCGGCTGGCGGCGCGTGGCCCCGAGGTCCGCCCGGCGTCGTCCCATCGTCATGACAACGGACATGCCAGTACAACTATCCGCCAATGGCCGCGGCCACCGTGCCGGCAGCAGAATCGGGCACACCCGAACAGGAGCCCGACCATGTCCGAAGCCCGCGAGACCTTTTCCTGCGGTCCGGAGGCGCCCGACTACGACGGCTTCATGCGCGGCTTCTCGCCCGAGCGCGAGGAGGCGCTGCTGGCCGGCGACCTGCGCGGGTTGAACGCCTACGTCGAGTGCTGCGGCCGCCATGTCGGCGGCCACCGCGTGGCGCTGCATGCGTTCGCCGCCGACGGCAGCCGCCGCGACTGGACCTTCGAGGAGCTGGACCGGCGTTCGGCGCAGTTCGCCCATGCGCTGCAGGCGCGCGGCATCGGTGCCGGCGACCGCGTGGCCGGCATGCTGCCGCGTACCGTCGAGCTGCTGGTCACCCTCCTCGGCACCTGGCGCGCCGGCGCGGTGTACCAACCGCTGTTCACCGCCTTCGGGCCGAAGTCGATCGCGCACCGGCTGGCCGGCAGCCAGGCACGGCTGCTGGTCACCGACCGCGGCAACCGCAACAAGCTCGACGGCATCGACACGCTGCCACCGGTGCTGACCGTGGCCGCCGACGCCGCCGCCGAGGACTTCGCCGCCGCGCTGGATGCGCAGCCGCAGCAGTTCGAGCCGGTGCTGCGCGACGGCGAGGACCTGTTCCTGATGCTGTTCACCTCCGGCACCACCGGCCTGGCCAAGGGCGTGCCGGTGCCGCTGAAGGCGCTGCTCGCCTTCAGTGCCTACATGCGCTACGCGGTGGACCTGCGCGCCGACGACGTGCTGTGGAACATCGCCGACCCCGGCTGGGCCTACGGCGTGTACTACGGCGTCGCCGGGCCGCTGATGCTCGGCCATGCCATCGCCTTGCAGGAGGCGGGCTTCAGCGTGCAGGGCAGCTATGCGCTGATCGCCGACCTGGGGGTGACCAACCTGATGGGCTCGCCCACCGCCTACCGCATGCTGATGGCCGCCGGCGACGACGCCGCGCAGGCCATCCGCGGCCAGCTGCGGGTGGTGAGCAGCGCCGGCGAGCCGCTCAATCCGGAGGTGATCCGCTGGTTCGCGCAGGTGCTGGACACGACGATCCACGACCACTACGGCCAGACCGAGACCGGCATGACGGTGTGCAACCACCACGCGCTGCGCCACCGGCTGCAACCGGGATCGGCCGGCTTCGCCCTGCCCGGCTACCGCGTGGCGGTGCTCGACGCGGACGGCAACGAACTGCCGCCCGGCGTGCCCGGCGAGCTGGCCATCGACCGCCCGCGCTCGCCGCTGTACTTCTTCCCCGGCTACTGGCAGCAGGCGCGGCAAGGCTGCTTCCGCGGGCCCTACTACCTCACCGGCGACACCGTCGAACTCAACGCCGACGGCAGCATCGCCTTCGTCGGCCGCAGCGACGACGTCATCACCTCCTCGGGCTACCGCATCGGCCCGTTCGACGTGGAGAGCGCACTGATCGAGCACGCCGCCGTGGCCGAGGCCGCGGTGGTGGGCAAGCCCGACCCGGACCGCACCGAGATCGTCAAGGCGTTCGTGGTGCTGCGCCAGCACTGGCAACCCAGCGACGCGCTGGCCGACGAACTGGCCGGCTACGTCAAGCAGCGCCTGGCCGCACATGCCTACCCGCGCGAGATCGAGTTCTGCGCCCAGCTGCCGAAGACGCCCAGCGGCAAGATCCAGCGCTTCGTCCTGCGCACGCAGGGACTGGCGCCGGGCACGCCGTCCTGAACGGCGGCCGACTTCCTGGCGCCGCGCGTCCACCACGGACACGCCCTGCAAAACCACTGCCACATGCGTGGGCGATAAAGGTCGCGTTCGATCCGCTGGCGCCGCACCGGAGTCCTCTCTCCCTCGGGTGCGGCGGCAGGGACCGGGCTTGGACAGGGCGCTGTTCGAACGCCGGGCGGGCAACCGCCCGGCTTTTTGCGTGGTGCCCGCGTGCAAGCCGGCCGGATCGTGGCAGCGGCATCAGCCGCGAAATCCCATCGGCGCCGGTGATGCCGTCGCAGGCGCGCACATTCCACGGCCTTGCGTAGCCGGTCCATAGCTTCTGCCGCATCCGGCGGCGACCATCGCGGCCGATGCCGCTTCCACTCAGGCCGCTTCGGCGTTGCCAGCGGCCTGGCGACGATTGCGCACCGCCTGCGCCAGCCGCTGCAGCACCTGCACCGAGGTGTCCCAGTCGATGCAGCCGTCGGTGATGCTCTGGCCGTAGGTCAGCGTGCGGCCGGGCACCAGGTCCTGGCGGCCGCCGACCAGGTGGCTCTCCACCATCACCCCGACGATGCGGCGCTCGCCGGCCTCGATCTGCACGGCGACGTCCTCGACCACCTGCGGCTGGTTCTCCGGCTTCTTGTGGCTGTTGGCATGGCTGGCATCGACCATCAGCCGCGGCTCCAGCCCGGCCTTGGCCAGCACCTGCCCGGCCGCCTCGACGCTGGCCGCATCGTAGTTGGGCTGCTTGCCGCCGCGCAGGATCACGTGGCAATCCGGGTTGCCCTCGGTGGCGGCCACCGCGGTGTGGCCGTCCTTGGTGACGGCCAGGAAATGGTGCGGGTGCATCGCCGCGCCGACCGCATCGACGGCGATCTTGACGTCGCCGCCGGTGCCGTTCTTGAAGCCCACCGGGCACGACAGCCCGGAGGCCATCTCGCGGTGCACCTGGCTCTCGGTGGTGCGCGCGCCGATCGCGCCCCAGGCCACCAGGTCGG
>JAFADB010000198.1 GCA_023425225.1 Pseudomonadota bacterium | reverse complement strand
GAGGGACCTGCATATGGCAGGGGCGGCAGGATTCGAACCTGCGAATGCCGGGATCAAAACCCGGTGCCTTGGACCACTTGGCGACGCCCCTGCATCAAACCTTCATCGCCGCCAGCGCATCGAGCAGCGGCGACCGCGAAACGCCGCCTGCCACCCACGCGCGCAGGCCGTCCGGCAACTTCGTCAGCGCCCGCTCGGCGGCGGAACTGGAGGCGAACTCGACGAAACAGCCGCTACCCGAGCCGGTCAAGCGCGGCGTACCGATCCTGGACAACGCCTGGAACACGGCCTCGACGGCGGGTTCGCGGCGACGCAGGACCGGCTCGAACGCGTTGTCGAGCAAGGATCCGGAAACGAAGTCGGCTATTTTCGCGGGCGCAGCATCGCGCGTCAAATCGGCAGACTGGAACAGCGGCCCGGTGGGCACGTGGACTCCGGGGTCGGCGAGCACGTACCAGGCCGGCGCCAGCTCCAGCGGCGCCAGCCGTTCGCCCACGCCCTCGGCCCAGGCGTTGTGCCCGCGGACGAACACCGGCACGTCCGCGCCCAGCTGCAGGCCCAGCCGGGCCAGCTCGGCCACCCCAAGACCCGCCCCCCAGAGCGCATTGAGAGCCGCCAGCACCGTGGCCGCGTCTGACGAGCCGCCGCCAAAGCCGCCACCGGCCGGAATGCGCTTTTCGATGCATATATCGGCACCTTCGGCGATATTGGCCGATGATCTCAGGATGTTGGCAGCACGTACCGCCAGGTCGTCCTGTTCCGCCACGCCGGCCGCGCTGGCGCCGATCCGGCGGATCCGGCCATCCTGACGGACCCGCACGGCGATGCGGTCGCCCCAGTCCAGCAGCCGGAACACGGTCTGCAGTTCGTGGTAGCCGTCGGCGCGGCGGCCGGTGATGTGCAGGAACAGGTTCAGCTTGGCCGGCGCCGGCCACAGCGACCAGCCCTCGCCCTCCACTTCCGCGCTCATGGCTGGCCGAACTGCCACTGGTCCAGCACCAGCCGCACGCGCGCATCGCCGCTGGCGGCCTCGATCCGGCGCGGCAGCGCGGGACGGCCGTCCTGCGCCGGCAGCCACTCCTGGTACTGGATGGTCCAGTCCTGTTGCGAGATCGTGCGCGGCCGACCTTCGGCGTCGTAGCCGACGTGCGCGCGGCCTTCCTCGACCAGCCCGCGTACCCAGTCGCCCAGCTGGTTGACCGGGATCTCCCAGCCGCTGGCCTCGCGCAGCAGCAGTTGCGCGTCGCTGCCGCCGCGCGGGCCGCCGGACAGGCCGTCGAGCCGGCCGCCGCCAGTGCCATCGCCCTCCAGGCGCCAGCTCTGCCGCGTGACCGGTGCGCTCAGCTCGGCGACATAGCGTTGGCCGTGCTGCTGCCAGTCGATGCGGCCGCTGCCGCCGTCACGCCCGCGCGTCACCGCCACGCGGCCCTGGAACGACCAGTCCGGATGCGCCTGCAGCCAGTCCACGCGCTCCGCCTCGGCCTGGCGCGCGGCGTCGCTGACCACCGCGACCGGCTCGGGCGCGGCGGGTCCGGACGGGATCGAACGACAGCCGGCCAGCGCGACCAGCAGCAGCGGCAGCGCGCCGCGGATCACCACGCGAAAGCTCATGCGCCCACCTTCTCCATCGCCCGCTGTAGCGCGCGGTTGTCCGGGTCGAGCCGGCGCGCCTCGTCGAAGAAGCGCTGCGCCTCCTCCCGTTGCCCGCTATGCCACAGCACCTCGCCCAGGTGCGCGGCGATCTCCGGGTCCTTGACCAGTGACCAGGCGCGGCGCAACTGCACCAGCGCCTCGCGGTCGCGTCCGAGCCGGTACAGCACCCAGCCGTAGCTGTCGATGATGGCGGCGTTGTCCGGGTCGGCGGTGCGGGCGCGGTCGATCAGCTCCAGTGCCTCCTTGTAGCGGGTGGTGCGGTCGGCCAGGGTGTAGCCCAGCGCGTTGAGCGCGGCCACGTTCTCCGGCTCGGTCACCAGCACCTTGCGCAGGTCGGCCTCGGCACGGTCGATGCGGTCGCGACGTTCCCAGGCCAGGGCGCGGGCGTACAGCAGCGCGTTGTCGTCGGGATAGGCGGCCAGGCCGCGCGCGAACACGTCCAGCTCGCCGGCGTCGTCGCCGCCACGCTGGCGCAGCTCGGCCTCGAGCACGTAGGCGTCGCGGCGGGCATCGTCGTCGGCGGTGGCATCGACCTGCAGGGCATGCACCTCGGCCAGGGCGTCGTCGGTGCGCCCCAGTTCGTACAGCGCGTTGGCCGCGCGCAGCCGCGCCTCGCTGCGCTGCGGACCGTCGGTCACGCCGTGATACCAGTCCACCGCCTCGGCGTAGTGCTTGAGGTACTCGGCGATCTTGCCCAGCAGCAGGCCGCGCTCCGGATCGGGGGTGGCCGAGTCGCGCTTGAGTTCGTCGTACAGGGCGTTGAGGGCGGTGTCGTCGTTGTCCTTGGCCAGCATCGACGCGCGCAGGCCATAGGTCTGGGTGTCCTGCGGGCCGACGGCGAGCACGCGCGCGGCGGCGGCCGAATCGCCCATCGTGTCGTAGGCGAAGGCCAGCGCGCCGCGCAGGTCGGCATCATCGGCCGCCTTGGGCTCGACGCCCTTCAGCAGGGCCTGCGCCTGGTCGCGATGGCCGCTCTGGAACAGCTGCGTGGCGTGCAGCAGCGCCACGCGCGGTTCGTCAGGGAAGCGCTGGACGACCTGGTCGACGATGCGCTTGGCCAGCGCCGGCTGGTCCATGCGCAGGGCCAGGCGACCAAACTCCTGCCAGACCTCGAGCTGGTCGGGAATGGCGCCGGCATCGACCAGCGCCCCCAGCACCCGGGCCGAGGCCTGCGGGTCGCGGCCGCCACTGGCCAGCGCCACCAGCGCGAAACGCCAGCCGCGCGGATCGGGATCGCGCAGCAGGGCCATGAGTTGCCGGCGCGCGCTGCGCACGTCGTTGCGGCGCAGCGCCAGCGAGGCCTCCGAGCTGCGCATGGCCAGCGACTCAGGCGCACGCTCGCGCCACAGCTTCAACGCCTGCGCGGCACGCTCGTCATCGTTGGCCAGCATGGCGATGCGGGTGGCGCGCTCGGCCAGCCCGGCGTCGCCGGCCTCGTCCCGCGCCGCGTCCAGGTACCAGCGCGCGGCATCGTCGAGCTGGCCGGCCTGCAGCGCGAACTCGCCGGCCATCGCCGACCCGAGCGAGGATGCGGCATCCGTCGCAAGGTCTGGTGATACGCGGGGTTTGGCCGATACCGACAGCGGGATGGCCAGGATCACGGCCAGGGAAAACGTACGGATGCGAATCAATGCAGGCATCGGGGGCGGCGGGGCCGTAAAATAGGGAGTTCAATGGCCAGCAGCTTATCGCAAGCAACTGAACAGATGACGTTGTGGGTTCTCGGACTGAACCACCAGACCGCGCCGGTGGCGCTGCGCGAGCGCGCGTCGTTCGCGGGCGAAAGCCTGTCCGCGGCACTGGCGTCGCTGCGCACGCTGCCGCAGGTGGCCGAGGCCGCGCTGCTGTCCACCTGCAACCGCACCGAGCTGTACGCGGTGGCGGAGAATCCGGCGCCGCTGGCCGACTGGCTGGACGGCCATGCCCATGGCCTGAGCGACTACCTGTACCGCCACCATGATGCCGACGCGGTGCGCCACCTGTTCCGCGTGGCCACCGGGCTGGACTCGATGGTGCTCGGCGAGCCGCAGATCCTGGGCCAGGTGAAGGACGCCTGGGCACTGGCGCGCGAGCACGGCGCGCTCGGCCATCGCCTGGACCGGCTGTTCCAGCAGACGTTCTCGGTGGCCAAGCGCGCGCGCACCGATACCCATGTCGGCAACAACCCGGTCTCGGTGGCCTCCACCGCGGTGCGGCTGGCGCAGGACCTGTTCACCCGGCTGAGCGAATCGACGGTGCTGCTGGTCGGTGCCGGCGAGACCATCGAGCTGGCCGCCAAGCACCTGAGCGACGGCCGCGCCAAGCGCATGCTGATCGCCAACCGCACCCTCGCCCACGCGCAGGCGCTGGCCAGCCAGCACGGCGGCTATGCGCTGCCGCTGGAGGAACTGGACCGCCACCTGGCCGAGGCCGACGTGGTGTTCTCGGCCACCGCCAGCCGCGAGCCGGTGATCACCCGCGGCCAGGTCGACGCGGCGCTGAAGCGGCGCAAGCACAAGCCGATGCTGCTGTTCGACCTGGCGGTGCCGCGCGACGTCGAGCCGGAGGTGGCCAGGCTGGCCGACGCCTACCTGTACACGGTGGACGACCTGGAGCGCGCGGTCGAGGACAACCGCCGCAGCCGGCGCGAGGCCGCCGACGCGGCCGAGGCCATCATCGACCTGCAGGTGCAGCGCTACATCGAGACGCTGCATGCCAGCGCCCACCAGGCGCCGCTCAAGCGCCTGCGCGCCTATGGCGAGGCCACCCGCGAGGAGATGCTCGAACGCGCCCGCGCGCAGCTGGCGCACGGCAAGCCGGCCGAGGAAGTGCTGGAACTGCTGGCCCATACCCTGACCAACCGGCTGCTGCACCCGCCCACCGCCGCGCTGCGCGAGGCCACCCTCAACGGCGACTTGGAACTGGCGCGCGCGGCCGAGCGGCTGTTCCCGGACAAGCCCGGCTACCGGCACACTGTGCAGCCCCAGACACCGATCACGAGAGCCGATGACGCCGACCCTGCGCCGTAAGCTGGAAGCGCTGGCCGAGCGCCGCGAAGAACTCGAACGCCTGCTGTCCGACCCCGACGTCGTCGCCGACAACGCGCGTTTCCGCGACCTGTCGCGCGAGTTTGCCCAGCTCGAGCCGGTCGCCACGGCGCTGGCCGACGAGGCCCGCGCCAAGGCCGACCTGGCCGCGGCCGAGGCCATGCGCAATGATCCCGAACTGGGCGAGCTGGCCGAGGAGGAGATCGCCGCCGCGCAGGCGCGGCTGGCCGAGCTGGAAGACCAGCTCGCGCTGCTGCTGGTGCCGCGCGACCCGCGCGACGACGGCAACCTGTTCCTGGAAGTGCGTGCCGGTACCGGCGGCGACGAGGCGGCGATCTTCGCCGGCGACCTGTTCCGCATGTACGCCCGCTACGCCGAGCGCCAGGGCTGGAAGGTGGAGATCGAGTCCGACAGCCCCGGCGAGCACGGCGGCTACAAGGAGATCGTGGCGCGCATCGTCGGCCGCGGCGCCTACTCCAAGCTGAAGTTCGAGTCCGGCACCCACCGCGTGCAACGGGTGCCGGCCACCGAGTCGCAGGGCCGCATCCACACCTCGGCGGCGACCGTGGCGATCATCCCCGAGGCCGACGACGTCGAGGACATCGAGCTCAACCCGGCCGACCTGAAGATCGACACCTTCCGCTCCTCCGGCGCCGGCGGCCAGCACGTCAACAAGACCGAGTCGGCGATCCGCATCACCCACGTCCCCAGCGGACTGGTGGTGGAGAACCAGACCGAGCGCAGCCAGCACGCCAACCGCGACAAGGCGATGAAGCGGCTCAAGGCGCAGCTGGTCGACGCCGAGCGCAGCCGCCAGGCCGCCGCCGAGGCACAGACGCGCAAGCTGCAGGTGGGCAGTGGCGACCGCAGCCAGCGCATCCGCACCTACAACTTCCCGCAGGGCCGGATCACCGACCACCGTGTCGAAGGCCTGACCCTGTACGACCTGCCCAACGTCATCGAGGGCGACCTCGACGCGCTGATCGGCCGGCTGCAGCACGAGCACCAGGCCGACGAACTGGCGCGGCTGGCCGAGGGAACCTAGCCGGCGTCGCCTGCCCGAAAGCACCGCGGAATCCGGTTCACCCTGCGGCAGGCTTCGGACGATGCGTGCCACCGCACGGCGGCCCCGGCCATGACACGGGTTGACCTGGCCCGCTGCACGCGGAACCCTGCCTGCCGGACCACCCCGCCCGCCTCAACACCCAAGCCTGCCGATGACCGAACTCGAACGCCTGCACGCCCAGGTGCAGCGCCAGTCACAGGACTTCGTCGCCTGGCTGATGCTGGCCGACGCGCAGATGGAAGCCGGCGACATCGCCGCCGCCGAGACGGCGCTGCGGCGCGGCGCGGCCCTGCGTCCCGGCCATCCCGAGGCGTTGGCACGGCAGGGCCGGCTGCGCTGGATGCAGGGCCGCCACGACGAGGCGGCACGGGCGCTGCAGCAGGCATCCGCGCTGGCGCCACAGCACCCGGGTATCGCGCTGTGGCTGGGCCACGCGCTGGAGGACGCCGGCCGGGCCGAGGCGGCGGCGCAGGCCTACGCACGCGCGCATGCGCTGCTGCCGCAGGAGCCGTACATCGCCGCGCAGCTGCTGAACTGGCGACGGCGGCTGTGCGACTGGGATGGGCTGGAGCCATTGTCGCGGCAGGTGCGCGCGGCGGTGGCGCACGGCCAGTCGGCGGTGGAGCCGTTCGCCTTCCTGTCCGAGGACGCCGGCCCCGACGAGCAGTTGGCCTGCGCACGGCTGCGCGCGCGGGCGATCGCGCAGGCGCTGCGGCCACTGCCGGCGGCCCCGCCGCGAACCGCCGGACCGCTGCGGCTCGGCTTCCTGTCCAACGGCTTCGGCGCGCATCCGACCGGCCTGCTGACCGTGGCGCTGTTCGAGGCGCTGGCGCGGCGTGGCCGGCCGGCGCAGCTGTTCGCGCTCAACCGCGACGACGGCAGCGGGATCCGCCGGCGGCTGGCCGCCGCGACCACGCTGCACGACGTCGCCGGCCTGCCGCACCAGGCCGTGGCCGCACGCATCCGCCAGGCCGGCATCGACGTGCTGTTCGACCTGCGCGGCTGGGGCGGCGGCGGCACTCCCGAGGTGCTGGCAATGCGCCCGGCGCCGGTGCAGGTGAACTGGCTGGCCTATCCCGGCACCTCCGGTGCGCCGTGGATCGACTTCGCGCTCGGCGACGCCTTCGCACTGCCGCCGGCGCTGGAGCCGCACTACAGCGAGCGCGTATTGCGGCTGCCACGCGCGTTCCAGCCGTCGGATTGCACCCGCACGGTCGGGCAGCCGCCACCGCGCGCGGCCTGCGGCCTGCCCGAGCGCGGCAACGATGGCCACGGCATCGTGTTCTGCTGCTTCAACAATAGCTACAAGCTCAATCCGCGCAGCACCGCGCGCATGTTCGCGGTGCTGGCGCAGGTGCCGGGCAGCGTGCTGTGGCTGCTGTCCGGCCCCGGCCATGCCGACCAGCGCCTGCGCACCGCGGCCGCCGCACGGAGCCTGGATCCGCAGCGGCTGGTGTTCATGGACAAGCTGCCGCATGCGGACTACCTGTCCCGCTACCGCCATGCCGACCTGTTCCTGGATACCAGCCCGTACAACGCCCACACCACCGCCTC
The DNA here is from genome assembly GCA_023425225.1 of Pseudomonadota bacterium. Classification (GTDB taxonomy): domain Bacteria; phylum Pseudomonadota; class Gammaproteobacteria; order Xanthomonadales; family Xanthomonadaceae; genus MMGLT7. The sequence goes on along the minus strand of JAFADB010000198.1, from coordinate 3,317 downwards.
GGACGCGCTGTGGGCCGGCTGCCCGGTACTGACCGTTCCCGGCGCCACCTTCGCCTCGCGGGTGGCCGGCAGCCTCAACCATCACCTCAGCCTGTCGGCAATGAACGCCGACGATGATGCGGCCTTCGTCGCCCAGGCGGTGGCGCTGGCCCGCGATCCGGCCGCGCTGCAGGCGCTGCGCCGGCAGCTCGACCAGCAGCGCACGGACAGCGGCCTGTTCGACATGGACGCGTTCGCCGGTGATTTCCTCGCCCTGTTCGACCGGTTGGCCGCCACGCCCAGCTGATTCCAGTCATCCCCGAGCCGGTCAGATGGCCGCGACGGCAACGCCAGGGCGCATCACGGCACGCAGCCGGACAATCCCCTAGGCTGGCACGTGCCTCCCCCGCACAGGACGCAGGACATTGAGCAAGATCGACCGCGACCGCTACCAGCAACATCTGCAGGCCATGCAGCTGGAACTGGCTTCCATGGCACGCTGGCTGCAGCGTAGGAGCCAGCGCGTGCTGGTGCTGTTCGAAGGCCGCGACACCGCCGGCAAGGGCGGCGCCATCCAGGCCATCGCCGAGCACCTCAACCCGCGCCAGTGCCGCGACGTGGCGCTGCCCAAGCCCAACGACCGCGAAAGCACGCAGTGGTACTTCCAGCGCTATGTCGCCCACCTGCCCGCCGCCGGCGAAATGGTGCTGATGGACCGCAGCTGGTACAACCGCGCCGGCGTGGAGAAGGTGATGGGCTACTGCACCGACGCCGAATACCACGCCTTCCTCAAGCAGGTGCCGCTGTTCGAGCAGCTGCTGGTCAACGACGGCATCCTGCTGTTCAAGTACTGGCTGTGCGTGGACCAGGACCAGCAGGAAAAGCGCTTCGCCGAGCGCCGCGACAACCCGCTCAAGGGCTGGAAGCTGTCGCCGGTTGACCTGCAGTCGCGGCAGAAATACGAGGACTACACCCGCGCGCGCGAGGCCATGCTCGAAGCCACCCACACCAAGCTGGCGCCATGGACCCTGGTCGACTTCAACGACCAGAAGCTGGGCCGGCTGACGCTGATCCGCGACCTGCTCGACCGCCTGCCCGACACCCGCGACCCGCACGAACAACATCCCGAACTGCCGCCGCTCAAGGGCCGCCTGCACAAGGAAACGTACGGGGTGCTCAAGCCGATCCCGCCCTACCGGCCCGGTTGATCGACGACCGGCCTGCGCGTCAGCCGATCAGGAAGCCCGGCTCCACCGCGCCGTCCCAGTCATGGCGCTCCACGCCGGCCACCCGCGCGGCCGGCGGACCTTCGTGCAGCCAGTCCTGCAGCCGGGCGATCGCCTCGTCCGTCCCCTCCACCACCACCTCGACACGGCCATCGTCCAGGTTCAGCGCGTGGCCCCGCAGTCCCAGCGCCTGGGCACGCTCGCGGGTGTGGGCACGGTAGAACACGCCCTGCACCTTGCCGCTGACCAGGAAGCGTGCGGCGGCCATCTCAGGCGACCTTGCCGCCGGCCGCGGCGATCGCCTGCTCGATCTCGCGGGCACTGACCGGTCCCAGGAACTCCTTGGCAACCTTGCCGTCGGGCGCGATCAGGTAGCTCATCGGCAACCCGCGCGGGGTGGCGAAGTCCTTCGGCGGATCGAAGGTGTCGAGGATGACGATCGGATAGGCCACCGGGCGCTCCTTCAGGAACGCCTGCATGTCGGCCGGCTCGATGTCCTCGTAGGCCAGCCCGACCACCTCGATGTTCTGGCGCATGGCGTGCAGCGCGGACAACTCGGGCATTTCCTTCAGGCACGGCGCGCACCAGGTCGCCCAGAAGTTGACCACCACCCACTTGCCGCGGTGCGCGGCCAGGTCGTAGCGGCCGCCATCGACCGTAGGCAGCTCCAGTTGCGGGACCTCGGCGGTCTGCTGCACCACCGCCGGCTGCCGCGGCGCCTCGGCCGCGCGCTCCTGCGCCGGCACGGCGGGCGGTGCCGACGCCGCAGGCTCGGACGAGGGGCGGTTGCAGCCGCTCGACACGATGGCCAGCAGCGCGCCGGCGAGCAACGGCAGGGACGGTTTCATGGGGCTGTTTCTCCGGGAAGTTCCTGGTAGATGGTACCCACCCGCAGCTCCAGCAGCTCGCGCAACGGCGTGCGCAGGCGGTCCAGCGCCGCATTCACGGCCTGGCCGAGCGCATCGTCGTGGCATGGCAGGCGCTGCCCGCAGACCGGGATGCGCAACTGGCAGCTCTCGTACAGTTCCAGCAGGCTCACGTCGGCCAGGTCGCGCGCCAGCAGCCATTCGCCACGCTCGTCGCGCCGCACCAGGCCGATGCGCTGCAGTTCGCACAGCAGCTGCTGGACCAGCGAATCGGTCAGGATCGGCTCCAGCTGCTGGATGCGGTCCTCGTCCAGGCCGCGGCCATGCGCGCGCGCCTGCTGGAAGCGCCCGAGCAGGCGCAGCAGGCCATAGATCTCGTGGCCGGCCGGCAGCCGTACCGATGCCGGCTGGTAGCGGAAGGCGGCGATGGCCGAGGACAGCGAGGCACCGAACAGCACCGCCACCCAGCTCAGGTAGATCCACAGCAGCAGGATGGGCAGGATCGCCAGGGTGCCGTAGATGCGCTGGTAGGACTGGAAATTGCCCAGGTACACGCCCAGCCCCCACTTCACCAGTTCCAGCAGCACCACCGCCAGCAACGCGCCAGGGACGGCGTGGCGCCACTTCACCGTGTGGTGCGGCACCACCCGGTAGATCATCACGATGCAGACGAACTCGATCAGGATCGGCGCCAGCGTCAGCGACAGGTTGGCCAGCGCCTGGCCTTCGGCGGTGCGGAACAGCGGCAGCGCGAAGATCCGCGCCGACACCGCCAGCGAGGCGGCGGCCACCATCGCCCCCAGCGTGAGCACGGTCCAGTACACCAGGAAGCGGGTCAGCCGCGGCCGCGCCGAGGCCACACGCCAGATGTGGTTGAAGGTCTGCTCGACGCTGTTGAGGGTGATCAGCAGCGACACCACCAGCGCGATCACGCCGGCGGCGGTGAGCTGCCCGGCACCGGCCAGGAAGCGGTTGAGGTACTGCTGCGCCGCGCGCGCGGCACCGGGCACGAAATTGGAGAACACGTAGTCCGAGAGCTGGCTGCTCCAGTTGCCGAACGTCGGAAACGCGCCGAGCACGCCGAACACCACGATCGCCAGCGGCACCAGCGCGAACACCGTGGTGTAGGCCAGCGAGCCGGCGGCCTGGAACAGGCGGTCGTCGAGGAAGCGCTCCCACACGAAGCGGCCGAAGCTGGCGGCGCGGTGGCGGTCGCGCACGCGATGCAGCAGGTTTTGCGACCAGT
>JAFADB010000172.1 GCA_023425225.1 Pseudomonadota bacterium | reverse complement strand
CTTCGAGCCCCCGTCGCCGTTTCCGGCCGCAGCGTTGCGGGCCGTGCCCGCGATCGGACGGCGGGTTGGACATGCCCGGCGCCGTCTCCGCGATCCACACCAGCCGCAATTCCGGCGCCAGGTCCGTTGGGTCGGCGGCCATCCTGCTGACGGGCACCGTGGGCGCGCAGGCCGTGCCCGGGCCGCACGCCGGCGCCCGGGACGCCGGGCCGGGTGCCGATCGCCCCCATCCGCCAGGTTTCACCTGCAACGATGCGCGCGCTGGTGTCTAATATCGCCACCCCCGCGTCGTTGCCCCTGCCTGCCGTGACTCTTCCCGAATCCGATGCCCGTCCGGAGCCTTCGTCCTTGCCCGAAGACAGCCCCGCCGTCACGTCCGGCCGGATGACGCCGCCGCCGGATTCGGCTGGCACCGTGCTCGACGACCGCGCCTTCCACCACTCGGTCACCGAGGACGTGCAGGGCATGCTGCTGGCCACGCTGGTGTCGTCGCTGGGGCTGGCGGTGTTCGCCAAGGGCGGGATCATGATCGGCGGCATCGCCGGGGTCGCCTTCCTGGTGCACTACGCCGCCGGGTGGAATTTCGGGCTGATGTTCGTGTTGCTGAACATGCCGTTCTACTGGCTGTCGGTGCGGCGCATGGGCTGGGAGTTCACCCTCAAGACCTTCGCCGCGGTCGGTGCCTGCGGCGTGCTGACCGACCTGCTGCCGCGCTGGGCCGACTATTCGCACATGACCACGCTGTACTCGGCGGTGGTCGGTGGCGCGCTGGTGGGGCTGGGCATCCTGTTCTTCATCCGCCACCGCGCCAGCCTGGGCGGCATCGGCATCCTCGCGGTCTACATCCAGCGCGACCACGGCATCAGCGCCGGCAAGGTGCAGATGGCCTTCGACGCGATGCTGATGGTGGCCGCGTTCTTCATCCTGACGCCGCAGAAGGTGGCGTACTCGGCGCTGGGCGCGGTGCTGCTGAGTCTGGTGCTGATGTTCAACCACCGGCCCAACCGCTACATGGGCGTGTGACCGGCGGCAGGGGCTGGCGCCGCTCTACGGTTTCCCGTGTCCGTTCCCGCAAACAGGCACGGGGCCGCGCATCCACGGCGGCCGCAGCGCGGCGATGCGCGCCTGCACCGGGCAATCGGGCCGGTGCGCGCCGGGCAGGTAGCCCAGGCTCATCAGGAACTCGCCGGTGATCTCGCCGCCGGTGAAGCGGAACGTGCGCTTGAACAGCTTGACCCAGGCCGCCTTGTCGAGCGGATGGTGCGCGTCCAGCCAGGCGGCGAAGCCGCCGTGCGAATCGCGCAGGCCGGCGATGACCCGGGCATTGTGGATCGCCGCGGCGATCTTGAGGCGATTGCGGATGATGCCCGGGTCGGCCAGCAGGCGGGCGACGTCGGCCTCGCCGTAGGCCGCCACCGCATCGACGTCGAAGCCGGAATAGGCGGCGCGGAAGCCGGCGCGCTTCTTCAGGATCGTCTCCCAGCTCAGCCCGGCCTGGTTGATCTCCAGCAGCAGCCGTTCGAACAGCTCGTGCTCGTCGCGCTGCGGGAAGCCGTATTCGCTGTCGTGGTAAGTGCCGTGCACCGGATGGCCGGGGGCGAGGTCGCAATAGCCGCTCATGCGGACATGATAGTGCGCGGCCCGCACCGGGGGATGACCCGTCCCGGGCCGCGACCGCCTAGAATGGCGGCATGACCCACGTTCCCGACCGACTGGCCAACCAGCTGCTGATCGCGCTGCCGAGTCTGGCCGACTCCAACTTCGCCCGCTCGGTGGTGCTCATCTGCCAGCACGACGACGAGGGCGCCATGGGCGTGCTGGTGAACCGGGCCTCGGAATACACGCTGGGCGAGGTGCTGGCGCAGATGGACATCCCGACCAGCGACGAGGCGTTGCGCGGGCGGCCGGTGCTCAGCGGCGGTCCGGTGCATCCCGAGCGCGGCTTCGTCATCCACGATGACGCGCGCGGCTGGGACTCGAACCTGGCGGTAGGCAACGGCCTGTACCTGACCACCTCGCGCGACATCCTCGAGGCGATGGCGGCCGGCGACGGTCCGAGCAATGCGCTGGTGGCCCTCGGCTGTGCCGGCTGGGGGGCCGGGCAGCTGGAGCTGGAGCTGGCCGAGAACAGCTGGCTGGCGGCGCCGGCCGATGACAACCTGCTGTTCCACGTACCGCTGGCCGAGCGCTGGCAGGCGGCGGCCGGCCGCATCGGCGTGGACATGTTCCACCTGACCGACTACAGCGGGCATGCCTGACGCGCCTGCCATCGCCCGCGATGCCACCGTACTGGGTTTCGATGTCGGTTCGCGCCGCATCGGCGTGGCGCTGGGCAGCGCCTTCGGTGTGCAGGCGCGGGCGATCGCGGTGGTCGACGTGCATGGCGACGGGCCCGACTGGCCGGCCATCGACAAGCTGCAGCGCGAATGGCGGCCGCAGGGCCTGGTGGTCGGCGATCCGCTGACGCTGGAAGGCGGCGACCAGCCCATCCGCAAGCGCGCCCATGCCTTCGCCCGCGAGCTGCGCAGCCGCTACCGGTTGCCGGTGGTGCTGGTGGACGAGCGCTCCAGCTCGGTGGAGGCGGCACGCCGCTTCGCCATCGAGCGTGCCGCCGGCCGCAAGCGTCGCCGCGACGCCGAGGCACTGGACGCGGTGGCCGCGGCGGTGATCATCGAGCGCTGGCTGGATGCACCGGACGACGCCACGCCGCTGCCCTGACCACGGCCCTGATCCGAATTTCCCGTTACTGCCGAGTAGACCGATGACCCCCTCGCAACTGGATTCCGACGGACACCTGCGCCACCTGCTGACCCTGGAAGGCCTGCCGCGCGCCACCCTGCTGCAACTGCTCGACCGCGCCGGGCAGATCCGCGACGCGGCGGTCGGCCGCGTCGGCAAGCGCAGCGTGCTGGCCGGCACCGCCGTGTGCACGCTGTTCTTCGAGCCGTCAACCCGCACCCGCAGCTCGTTCACCCTGGCGGCGCAGCGGCTGGGCGCGGACGTGCTCAACTTCGACGCCTCCACTTCGTCCACCCGCAAGGGCGAGACCGCACGCGACACCATGAAGAACCTGGAGGCGATGGGCGTGCGCGGTTTCGTCGTGCGCCACCCCGAGGACGGCGCGGTGGCGCGGCTGGCCGAGGCGGCCGGCGAGGAGACCGCGCTGGTCAACGCCGGCGACGGCCGCAGCGCGCATCCCACCCAGGGCCTGCTGGACATGCTGACCCTGCGCCAGGCCAAGGGCAGCGACTTCTCCAGACTGAAGGTGGTGATCGTCGGCGACGTCAGGCACTCGCGGGTGGCGCGCTCGGACCTGCATGCGCTGCGCACGCTCGGCGCCGGCGAGATCCGCGTGTGCGGCCCGCAGGCGCTGCTGCCGGAGGACGACGTGCTGGAAGGCTGCGTGGTCGGGCAGGACTTCGATGCCATGCTCGAAGGCGCCGATGCGCTGATGATGCTGCGGCTGCAGCGCGAGCGCATGGAAGAGGGCCTGGTGGCGTCGCTGGACGGCTACCACCAGCAGTACGGCCTCACCGCCGAGCGCCTGCGCCGCGCCGCGCCGGATGCCATCGTCATGCACCCGGGTCCGATCAACCGCGGCGTGGAGATCACCGACGAGGTGGCCGATGGCCCGCAATCATGGGTGCTGCGCCAGGTCGCCAACGGCGTGGCGGTACGCATGGCGGTGCTGGAGACGCTGCTGGGCTGAGCGTCCGTTCGCGATCGGCGGTACCGTCGATGGATCCCGCGAGGCCAGTACCAATGGCAGTGCACAAGTGCCGGCCGCGGGTGTAGATACGGGGTTTGCCCCCCGCTACCGGTACTGCCCGATGCCCCGTTTCCCCCACCGCCGCCTGGCCGCGGCCGCCTCCCTCGCCCTTGCCGCGACCGCCGCGCCGGCGCTGGCCGCCGACGATGGCGTGTTCGATCCGCTGGCGCTGTTCGCGCCGCTACAGCTGCCCGATGCGCCCAATGCGTTCCGCAGCGGCAGCGGCCAGCCCGGCCCGCTGTTCTGGCAGAACCGCGCCGACTACGACCTGCGCGCGACCATCGACCCGGACACGCACCGGCTGACCGGCGAGGAGACCATTACCTACACCAACCACAGCCCGGACACGCTGGACGTGCTGTGGCTGCAGCTGGACCAGAACATCTACCGTGCCGACGCCAAGGCGCGCGACGTGCGCGCCCCGCGGCCACCGCGGCCCGGCCAGACGCCGAAGCCGTGGGCCCCGAGCCCGACGACCGATGGCTATGCCATCGACGCGGTCGAGGTGGAGCAGGGCGGCCGGCGCGTGCCGGCCCGGTTCCTGGTCGAGGACACCCGCATGCGCGTGGACCTGCCGGCGCCGCTGGCCGGCGGCGGCTCGGCGCTCAAGCTGCACGTGCGCTACCGCTACACCGTGCCGGGCACCTGGGGCGGCCGCACCGCGGTCACGCCGTCGAAGAACGGCGAGATCTACGAGATCGCCCAGTGGTACCCGCGCATGGCGGTCTATGACGACCTGCGCGGCTGGGACACGCAGCCCTACCTGGGCTCGGAGTTCTACCTGGAATACGGCACGTTCGACTATGCCGTGACCGTGCCGTGGAACTGGTTCGTGGCCGGTTCCGGCGAGCTGACCAACCCTAAGGACGTGCTCACCGCCGAGCAGCAGCGCCGGCTGCAGCAGGCGCGCGGCAGTGACAGCACCGTCTACATCGTCAGGCCCGAGGAGATCGGCCAGCCGTCCTCGCGGCCCACCGCCAGCGGCACCAAGACCTGGCGTTTCCGCATGGAGCACACCCGCGACGTGGCCTTCGCCGCCTCGCCGGCGTTCGTCTGGGACGCCGCGCGCATCAACCTGCCCGAGGGCAAGTCGGCGCTGGCGATGTCGGTGTACGCGGCCGAGGGCGTGGGCGCGGACAAGTGGGACCGTTCCACCGAGTACGTGAAGGGCGCCATCGAGCACTTCTCGCAGTGGTACCCGTATCCGTGGCCGGCGGCGATCAACCTGGGCGGGCATGGCGCCGGCATGGAATACCCGGGCATCGTGTTCGACGGCTTCGACGACGGCGGCAAGGACCTGTTCTGGATCACCGCGCACGAGTTGGGCCACGGCTGGTTCCCGATGATCGTCGGCTCCAACGAGCGCCGCCACGCGTTCATGGACGAGGGCTTCAACACCTTCATCGACGTCTACGCCTCCGATGCCTTCAACCACGGCGAGTACGCGCCCAAGCGCGACGGCGAATACGCCCCCGGCGGCGGCAATCCGGTGGACGAGATCCTGCCGCTGCTGGCCGACGAGGCGGCGCCCACGCTGATGCACATCGCCGACGCCACCAGCGAGAAGTACCGTCACCCGCTGACCTACTTCAAGGGCGCGCTGGGGCTGGTGCTGCTGCGCGAGCAGATCCTCGGCCCGGCGCGTTTCGACCCGGCGTTCAGGAAGTACATCGCCACCTGGGCCTACAAGCATCCCACCCCGTCTGACTTCTTCCGCATCATGGAGAGCGAGGCCGGCGAGGACCTGTCGTGGTGGTGGCGCG